>CALAEM010000062.1 GCA_937890985.1 uncultured Treponema sp.
GTAAGTATATATTTTTTTTATCTCCATGTCTATCTCTTTCATTCGTCTGAATAAGTCCGTAGTATATAAATAAATACCATTTTGTCAATATGTAAAATATTCTATTTACAAAATTGCAAAAACTAAACACCCCAAAATATGCATGTGCAAAATGCAATCATTTACGGCACAAATAATACTTTGCCGATTTTCAATGTTGCATTAATCGAAAGTTGATTTTGCTGTGCAAGCATTTCCACAGTTGTATCGTGAGCAAGTGCAATCGACCAAAGCGTGTCGCCTTGCTTGACAACGTACTTTGAATTGAACGTGTCTGCATTTTGCTTTGCATTTTTGTACGGGGCAACTTCCTTCAACGCAGGAATAATTATTTTCTGCCCGACACGCAATGCATTTGGATTGAGTCCTGCATTCGATTGCTGGATTGTTTTTACGGAAACGCCGTAATGCTTTGCGAGTGCGTACAACGTGTCGCCCGACTTCACTTGATACATATAATACTTGATTAAAATTTTACCGCTCGCGAGCATTGCTTCAACCGCCGTAGTGTGTTCACTCGGCAACCGCAACATATAAGTTTGGTCAGGCGGTGTAATCGAATATTTTAATGCGGGGTTCAATGCCGCCAAAAGTCCAGTCTCAATTGAAAGCTCTTGTTCCAAAAATTTTATATCGACGGCTTTTTTTACCTTGACAGTTGCAGTAGTAATTACTTTTTCGCGGTTGCCCCACTCAATGCCGAGTGCGTCACTTTGCATCAAAAGCTCGGTGATTGCTAAAAACTTCGGCACATACAGAGCGGTTTCTTTTTTGAGATAACCTTCCTCAAGCAAATACCAAAAGTCATTGCTACCTGCACGTTTAATTGCAGACTTGATTCCTTGCAAACCTGCATTATACGCAGCCAACGCCAAGCACCAATCGCCCAACTGCTCATAATTGTATTTCAACTTTTTCACCGCAGCTAAACTCGTTTTCCAAGGGTCACGCCTTTCATCAATCCATTCTGAAATTCCGATGTCGTATCCGCCGATACTGTTTTTCATAAATTGCCAAACGCCAACCGCACCAGATTTTGAAGTTGCACGCGAATTAAAACCTGACTCAATGACTGGCAAGAATAAAAGTTCTTTCGGCATATTGTACACTTCAAGTTGCTCCAAAATAAAATCGCGATACAAAATCGAGCGTTGCATAACTTGTGACAAATAATCCAAGCCGTTTTTATTTAAATACTGCAACTTAAATTTTTCAATCAACGGATGATTTGCAAAAATAAGTTTCTTAGTTGTAAAATTTTTTTGCAAAAAATATTCAAAGTTGATTGAGTCCTCGTTTTTCTGTTTTACTTCATTTGTGTGTTGAGGTAAAGCAAACAAAACGGAAGCACTCAAAAAGCATAACATCACAGCAATGCTTTTTTTTTGAAAACCGTAAACTGCGACAATTATACGATGCCTGATTTGATATTCGCGTTTATTTTTTTTCACCGTAAAAAATTCCTGCCCATTCCCATGTGCCTTGAATTTCCGGATCTGCAGGAAAGTTCACTTTTTTAAAATACAGATACCAAACGTTTGTGTATTGTCGCCAGCCTGATGTCCGCAAGTACACTTCGTTGTTCGTCGAAAAGTCAGCAAGTTCATTGCTGACATAAATTTTGCCGCCGAGCATAAGCGTGCGTAAATTAAAATTTACTTGCGATGAAACATCCGACGCTTCCTGATTCCAAGTCATCGTTACAAAATTCACCTTTGACATACATCGCTCAAGCTTTCCATAATCAAGCTCACGCACTGCCGTCCGCACTGCTTGCACCAAATCGTCCAAGTTTTCAAACACCCAATTTTTTGTCGAGTTTGAATAATCGACAATACGCTTTGCATAATTATAGCTATCGGGAATTCCTTCGATAACAATATCGTATTGATTAAGTTTTACAAATTCGTTGTACGCTTGAATTGCAAGTTTCCACTCACCAAGTTTTTCGTACGCTTGTCCCAAAGCAAAATACGCCTTTGCGGGATTTATCTTGTCATAAAGCGTATTCAGCAAAAGTGAATAATACACAACCAATTGTTTGTTATCTTTAGAAATTTTAACAAGATTTTGCAAACACAAATAATGCAATGAGCGGTCTTGAATAATCATATCTGGATACAATGCAACACTTCGTTCCAAATAGTATTCCGCAATTTTATTTTCACCAGCCTGCAAATATTCATTCGCAACCATCAAAAGCCAATACGCATTATACGCTTCAGTCGGATTCGCATTTACTTCCTTGGTTAAAAAATAAATCAACGTGTGAATTTTGTTTCGACGTTTTAAGTTTTGTGCAATTTTGTTTATCGCCGAAAACCGATTTTCAGGATTTGTGGTTCTTTTCAACGCAGCAATCCAACTTCTCTGCTCGTCCGACAAACTACCTAAATCGTCCGCTAAATAATCATACGGTGATTTTGTACATGAAAAGCATAGACACACCGCAAATAAAACTATCAACTTTTTCACGCTGGTTATGATATCTAATTTTTTGCAAATATTCAAGCAAGAAATTCTAAAATGCTAAAAGTATTTTGGTAACTAGCATAACAAAAAAATAATTCGCGTTACATAATGCAAACTAAAAAGCAAAAGCCTCGGTTAAAAAATTTACATCGAAAGAAGTTCTTGCAAGACAGTGCCGATGTCGCCATTGATGCAAATTGATTGCTTTTCGATTTTGACTGGAGCTGTAGCTTCGTCGAAATTGATGCACGCATACAATGCATTCGGATTTTGTGCCGTCATTTGCCAAAAAGGATACTTGATAATTCCTGGCGTATTTTTACCGACACCAAGTTCAAGAAACAAAACTTTTCCGACGCCTTCATGCCTGCCGTGTTCGATTATGTTCCGCGTTTGCAAAAAGTTCTGGTATTGCTTTGAGGCTTTGTGCCAACCATCGTCCTGAACAAAAGTGTCATCCACCCGCAAGTTCATACTCATCGGCTTTCCGCAAACGTGACAATGCGGAACAAGCTCCGACGGAATTTTCATCTCGCTTCGAAATTCCCACATTGCTCGAATTTGCTTTTCGTTGTCGTAAGTTTTTTGATGACAAGGCTCGCTACACTGAAACAAGCCGTAATCGCCCTGCGTGTAAAAAAGTCGCGTTTTGTCAAAGCACGCTTTTTGAAAGCAATGGTCTACGTTTGTCGTAATCACAAAATAGTCCTTGCCATTCACGAGAGAAAACAAATTTTGATACACGGGTTTCGGTGGCTCCATATAGCGGTTTATCATAATATTGCGGCTAAAAAAAGCCCAAAACTCTTCAGGCGACTCAAAAGGCGTAAACCCTCCAGAATACATATCATGAAAACCGTACTTTGTCGAAAAGTCCGAAAAGTATTTTTCGAAACGCTCACCAGAATACGTAAATCCTGCCGAAGTGGAAAGTCCGCTTCCCGCACCAATGACAACCGTTTCCGCTTCGCAAAGGACGCGTTTTAACCTTTCAATATTTTCCGCCATATAAAATCCTTCGGTAAATCGCTTCGTCTTTTTCGCTGAACACATTAAACACAACTTTTATTCCGTCGCTAGTTTCTCTTTTGTTCTTGCTTGCTGCGACTTTCTCGTTTTTTGCTTTCCATTCTTTGACTGTTGCAACAGCGATTTGTGCCGCCTCTTCTTGCGGGAAGCCAAAAACGCCTGTTGAAATGCAGCAAAACGCGATTGACGAAACGCCGTTCTCCTTTGCCAAATCGAGACAAGCTTCATAGCATGACGCGAGCAACTCGCAATGGATTTTCGTGAGCTTGCCGCTCACAATCGGGCCAACAGTGTGAAGCACAAACTTCGACGGCAGGTTAAACGCAGGCGTGATTTTCGCTTCTCCAGTCGGCTCGGCGTGTCCTTGCTTTTTCATAATCGCATCGCACTCGGCACGAAGCCTAACGCCTGCAAAGGTGTGTATACAGTTATCGATGCACAAATGGCACGGCTGCCAGCAACCTGTCAATCCGCTATTCGCTGCGTTCACAATTGCGTCAACTTTGAGCGTCGTGATGTCGCCTCGCCAAAGGTAAAGGTTATCGCAAGCCGGCACCAAATCAGCGATGTCGGTAATTCCGTGCAGCTTAATTTCCTCCTGCCAATACTCATCTTCGACGTGCAAAAAGTCTTCGCTTGCAGGAACAGCATGCCGCACGTTCACCAGCGAGCGAAGAAGGTACCTTTGCTCTTTTTCACTTTCCGGAATTTGCACATCTTTGTACTTCGGATTTTCTGCCAGAAGATATTCAATCAAAAAACGCCGCCTTTCTGTCTGTGTCATAATTCACCTTCCAATTTCAAATTATACACAAAAGCAATTTGGCTACAACCTAAATAGCTTTTCAAAAAAGGAGCACATCTCAACCGCAACAAATTGCAATAACCGACAATGCACGATGTGCGAGATGTGTTCGGCTCAATATTTTCCCCACAATAAAAAGCTTTTTGTGTTACGCAGTTAGCTTGGCAAGTGTTGAAAAGCGTCAAAGGGACAACGTACACTTTCGGCTATTTGCCAGTTTCCAAATAACGCGTGGTAAAAATAGCAGCTGGAACTTTCAGCCCATACTGTATTTTTTTGATTGAAATAACTGTTGCGGTTCCTGTCGCATAAGTGGTCATAGTTACATCCATCGGAGTATCTACACCGTCGATATTTTTGTAGTTCTTGAATTCGAGAAACTTCGACGCATTGCCTTTTTTATCAAAAAATTCTGCACAGAGAGTGCGGTTATTTGACTTGGCGATTTTGCTGACACTCTTTGAATATGTTTCTTTTGAATTTTTCGGAACGGATTCAATGACGTAGCATTCCTCACCATTGTATGTTTCATCTGGCAAAAAAGTATGCGTGTCCAAATCGGTTGAGCGAGTTAAAAACGAAATATCTCCATATGAAAAGTCTGTTCCGAAAAATGCAGCACTCTCGTCCGAGCCTGCCGCAATACGCCTAGACTTGCCCATCGATGGCAAATACACTCTCTGGTCGGTCGAACCGTCCGCACGCTCAATCATCAAAAAGCGCGTGTTTTTATGTTTAGCTGGACCCATAAAAATAATCATCGACGACTGTAATCCATTTGCGTCTTTGCCAGTGTATTGTCGTAATTTAAGGCTCTCAATTGTTGTGCCGACTGGACGCTGAATATTTACTTCGGCATCGCTTGCCATACTCGTAATGGTCGTTTGCGTGCGAGCTTTTTTCAAAACTTCTTCGGGGGTTATTGCAGCAAGGGAAAACGCAATAACCGACGCAACAAAAGCTCCGATAATCTTTTTCATATAAAACTCCTTCGGTGGTCAAAGTTGGGTATAAAGCCCGCGTTAGGGATATGAGGGGAAATTTTTGCATTTTTCAAAATGCAAAAATTTGTACACGAACGCACCGCAATTTCGGTGCGTTCGTACCGCTAGCCCCGAATAGCCCGACGGCGAAGCCGGAACGCCCTAATGCTTTTCTATCTGACCGTCTCGTTTAAAAACCTTTGTGATGAACTTTGGTTTCAAAGTATTTAGGAGAACGGGAAGGATTGACAAGGCGGCAATGGAGCTGACCAGCATCACAAAGCAAATCAAAAATCCCAAGTCGGACAAGATGCGAAAGTCGGAAAACACGAGGACTGCGAAGCCGGCACCGACGGAGATTGCGTTGAAAAGGATTGCTTTGCCTGAGCCGTAAAATGTGTTGTACAAAAACTCTTCGCCACCAGTGCGGATTATTTCGCGATGGTATGCGTCCAAATAGTGGATTGTGTAATCGATGCCGATACCTATTGCGAAACCTGCGACGAGTGCCGTACCGATGTTTACTTTGATGCCGAAAAGTGCCATCACGGCGAAGTTTGTCAGAATGGAAAGGATTAGCGGGATGATGCCGATGATGCCAGCGACGACGGAGCGATAATATACCGCGAGAATTACAAAAACTATCGCAAGCGAAATTGCAAGCGATATAAACTGCGAGCTGACAACTAAGTCGTTTAGCGACTGCTCGATTAGCGAGCTTCCTGCAATTTTTACGGAAACAGTTGCTGGAAAGTTTGCCTTGATAAATTTTTGCATTTCGGAGACAACTTTTCCAGTGTCAATTTGTCCCTTTGTTCGCAGCTGAATTGTAACTTTTTGCACCTTCGGGCTGAAAGTATTGTCCACGAAGCCCTCGACGTTTGACGCAAGCAAAGTCATATAATCGTTGATAATTCCCTGCAATTCTTGCATATTTGTTTTGCCGTATTTGTGTGGCTCGTGCGGAATTTCATAATAGTTCAAACCGTTGTAATTCACTTTTTCTGCCAAAGAACGTGCCAACTCGCTTGCCTGTAAGTTTTCGTTCGACGGCGCTTCTTTTACAACTTCGTCGAGGTACTTGATAAAATCTAAAAAGCTCAAATTTCGCACGTTTTCAGTTTTGGCATTTGCTGTCGTTGAAGCCTCGTCTTCTGTGCTGGTTGAAACGCCGAACGCGGAAAAATCATCAAAGTCGCTTCCCCAGTCATCAGCTTTGTCGTCTGTGAAGTTGTCCTGTGCGGTTTTGGCTGATGCATTACCGCCAGCAGGCACGTCAGAGTTTAGCACTTGGTTAATTCGTTTGATAAGCGGCGTAAGTGAGTTGATTTTTCCAACTTCAGGAAATGCCGAAAAATATTGCGAAAACTTTTCAACGGCTGTCAGCACTTCCGTACTGATAACTTCATTCGGTTTGTCTGATTGTATAATGAGGGAAACTTCTTTTGCACCAGCAAATTTTTCGCGAACGAAGGCATCTGCTTCTGCAACTGTCGGGTCGTTTTTGAAATATTCAACGAGGACGTTATCGATAACAACATTTCGAGTAAGGTACGCTGACGTAAGCAAAGCCACAAGCAAGAAAAACAAAACCGTCCTTTTGTGTGCCGCGATAATCATAAAAGTTTTTGCAATGGCGGTGTCGAGCTTAGTGTATTCGTGGGACGGTTTTCGTTTGCGGGTAAAAGCTTTCGGTCCAGCAAGAATCAATATCGCAGGAATTAAAACGACGGCTATCACAAAGGCTGCGATAACGCCGAAGCTCGCAAAAATACCGAACTGAAAAATCGGCACCACGGAGGTAAAACAAAAAGAAACAAACCCAGCAAAGGTTGTCAATGCAGCCAAAAACACCGGCCACATAATCCGCTGCATACCCGCAACAATCACTGCGGTATATTCTTCGCGGCTCAACTCCTGCGTGTGAGTGCCCATCTCGTCAAAGTAATGACTGACCACGTGGATGCCATACGCACTGCCGACTGCCACCAAAATAACCGGCAACACAGTCGACAAAATCGAAAGTTTAATACCGAACAAAGCCATCGCCCCGACAGCCCAGTCCACGGAAAGCAATACTGTCAAAAGCGGCAGCACCACGCCCAAAATGCGGCGGAACGAAAGATACAAAACTCCGACCACGACAAAAATAACTATCGGTATTAGGATTGCCAAGTCGTGAGCTGTCGCCTGATTAACCATCTCGCTGATAACAGGTGCACCAGTTACAAATACGCTTGAATCTGGAAAGTTCCAGTTTTTTGCAATTTTCAAAGCTTCGCGGCAAACCGCCAATGCTTCAGGCGAACCTGCACCATCATTTCCAACCGACAAAAACACAACAAACTGCACTGCCTTGAAATCGTCGGAAACAAGCGTCCGCGAATACATTTCGTTCCAGTCGCGAAGCTTATACCTGAGGGCGAGGATTTCGGAGTCTGTTCCTTTATAATTCTCGTCGATGAGAGGAGCCGCGGTCAGCATACCGTCCGACCCACTCAGATGATTGGTATTGAGAATCGAAACGGTTCGTTTGACGAGTGGCATCGCAGCCAGTTCCGCGTCAATTTTACGAAGCTGATTGATAAAATCCACATCGAAGACAGTGTTGTACTGCCGCTCAACGCCGATTAAAATTGGTGTCTCTTCACCAAAGATTTTTGCTGCCTCCTCGTTCAAAATACGTGCCGAATCGTTTTTGGGAATAAAATTAAAATTGTTGTTGTCGATTTTTACTCGTGGCAACTGCGCCGCGAAAAAAACCGAAATCACCGCTATTATAATAATTGTTAATTTTGGATTGGAATAAAGTTTATCAAAAAAACTGCTTGTCGATTTGTCCATAAGTTCCTCGAAATTGTCACTAACCGTTGGGCGATTATATTACAATGCTAAAAATTATTCAATGAAGTTTTGGCGAATTTTCCAAAAAGCTTGTCCGAAAAAAGGACGCACCCCGCTTTTGAAAAGCAGCGCGGCACCCGTCCAAGTTGCGGTGTGCGGAGCTTTTTACGCAAGAGCTTTTCCCACACGGAAAAGTTTTTAG
>CALAEM010000063.1 GCA_937890985.1 uncultured Treponema sp.
GGCGGTGTAGTTTGCGACATAACTGGATTTGCCGCGTCAATTTTCAAGCGAGGCACGCGGTTGGTTTTGGTGCCGACGAGTTTGCTTGCAATGGTTGATGCCGCAGTTGGCGGTAAAACTGGAATAGATTTCGGCGGGATAAAAAATTCGCTGGGGAGTTTTTATCCTGCGGAAAAGGTGCTGGTTTGTTTTGAGTGTTTACAAACTTTGCCGCGAGCTGAATTCAAAAACGGCTTGGCTGAAATAATTAAAATCGGTATGATTAACGAAAAGCGTATTTTGAAGCTTTTGACGGAAAAGCCTGCCGAAGATTTTTTTACGGTTACTGCTGCATTGAAGCGAGCGATTTATTTGAGCATTGCTGGTAAAATCCGCATTGTGCAAAAAGACTTTCGCGACACAGGTCTTCGCATGGTGCTTAACGCGGGGCATACTTTTGCTCACGCACTGGAGGCATTGACTGGCTTTTCGGGATTTTCGCACGGTGAAGCTGTCGCGTGGGGAATTGCCCAGGAGTTGAAGCTTGGGGTGCAGCTTGGCATCACTGATGAGCATTATGCCGAAAAGATGGTCACCTTGTTAAAGCATTTCGGGTATTTAAGCGAATTCTTTGGTGAAAGAATTTTTTGTCAAACGAAGATGACGCGTGAAGGTTTTTGTGAAGCCATCGTTGCAGAAATGAAAAATGACAAAAAAAATTTTTCTGGTGGCGAAGTTACGTTTGCACTGCAAAGGCATCAAGGGAAAAATGTAATTGTTCAAGTTGGTTCAGCGAAACTTTTAGAAATGCTCCAATTTTTTTGTAACTATTAAGCCTCGGAAATATTTGCGATAGGATGCCTTGACAGTTGCCGATAAACCTTGTAGAATGGCGACTAGTTTGTTGCCAGAGTATTTAGTGATGCGTTCGCATTGGACGGTTGGCAGACAATCGAAAGGAAGATTATTTTATGAAACGATTGAAAATATGCTTTGCAGTAGCTTTGTTGGCAATGGCTGCACAAACAGCATTTTGTTTTGACAGTGGGGCTGTACTTGGGCTTAAGGCATTGTTTTCGGGTTCGGCAACGGATCCGCACATTGGTGATGCCGACATGAAAACAATGGGGGCGGAGTTTTAAGTTGAGTAGGTGGATAGTTAAATATTGTGATTAATTCCAATATTGCTCATACACTAAAAAATTATATCGTCTAAGGTTTGAGGTATTTATGAAATCAATTAATAAAATTTTTTTTGTGATTATGTTTACGGCGGTTGGCTTTGCTGCCTTTGCTTTTGAGGAAGGTTTTACTCTTGGGCTTAGAGCTAATTTCTCTGGTTCATACACCAATCCGAGTTTAAATGAAGCTGATAAAGGATATCTTGGGGCTTCATTTATGCGTGGTATGGTAGGTTTTATTATGAACGGTGAAGCCGAACTTACCTATATATTTGATTCAAAAAGATACTTTCACTACACCGATAATAGCATCTTCGGAGGACTTGGGCTTGCCTTTAACCTCGGTGTGGGGCAGGGATTTTCTGGTCAGATTTCTGGTCAGTATAATGGAATTGTAGGCAAGGACATTGAAGTTTATTGCCGTGTATATATGACACCAGTTATAACTTTTGGAACAACGGTTAAAGCTATGCTCTTTAAAAATAGGCTTGTTATTGGATTTGGTATTGGCGGAAAGTTGCTGGCAGACCCGCAACCCACCTATGAGTTATATACTAATTTGACAGACGAAGAAACGGAGACGCTGTATAATAATGGTAACGGTCCGAATTTTTATCCTGAAACAGGGACACTTTTCATACCCGGAGCGATGATGAGAAAGATGAACCCTCTGGGATTTATCTTTAAAGCTGCAATTGATTACAATGTGCCTCTTATTGAAAAGATGAGTGTTACCATGGGGTCTTATGCTTCTTATACTATTTATAAGCCGCGATATGTTTCTTTACCTAAAAACATTGCAAAAGCGGCTGTGGAAAACGGAAAAATAACAGGTATAGATGTTAACTTTGAACGAGATCCAATAAAATCTTTTTTTATGAATAGTTTTGATTTCGGTGTAAGTCTAGGACTGTTATTTAAAATTTAAGGAGTAGTTTATGAAAAGAGGAAAATTATTTGGTTTAAACTTTTTTGTTTTTGCGTGTGTTTTCGCGTGTATTTCATGCCAGTTGCCACTGGGTACATCGTGGTATAAGCGACCATTATCGCAAGGACAAAAAAATGGTACACAGTTGCCGAATATAGATAACGGCAATGAGGAAGAAGCACCACAGCCTGAAAACGAAAATACGAGTAGTTATACGGAAGTAAAACCTTTTGAATACTTCAACGAAAATTATTCATACCCCGCAACTAAGTTTGACGAATGGGTATTGTATATGACGGACATCACCCTTACCAATATAGCTTCCTACCAATTTGAAGCCGTTACTCCATGGATTGACAAGGGCAATGGTGAGTACGAGTATGTAGGAAGGGATGGCAAAGGGAAGATTATCGGTAACGGGCAGCAAAACAAAACGTGGGATTTAACATACTACATGTATAAAACGCGTAAAGACCGCTGGATAGAATCGAACCATTTTGATCCGCATCTCAATGCTGAAGAAGCCGAAAAACAAAAACGGTTTTACTTTTACCGTTTTTCAGGAAAAACAGCATCTCCGACATTGAATAATTCGACTTTTTGTGTAGACACATATTCAAAATTTTTGTTTTTTTACAGTGAGCCTGCGACGAAAAATGTGTCTTTTGGCAATACAATTCCCTCTAACTGGAAAGATTATGAAGCTGAGACAGACGGACATCATACGAAACGCGATAAAAAATTCTATGAATACGACCCTGTCGGCTTTGTACGCGAAGATGGCTCGGTTGTTATTTATAACTGGTTTAAGGCTAAGATTGTTGCCAGCGACTATAGCCCTTCAATGAATGAAAAGTTCAAATATGTTGCAAAAGCGGGTAAATCGGGAGAAAAAGGCAGTGCAGGACATTCTCCATATAAATATGAAAAACTAAAGATTTACAGCTCTGATGCACAAGATGACGACAGTTCTAATCCTACTCTTTGGATTCGGGCAAAAAGTTTAAAAAACAGCACGATGGCGGGTTTAAAATGGACATCGGCTGTTTTTACATGGGTTTCGGCTCCCGATGATCCGCGTTTTTCTTATTCTTTAAAAGCGTCTCTCTCATATAAGAAAAATGAAACTCCGGTAAGTAAGACGACTGAATTGATTCAAAAAAACGCTGGAAATAATTCTGGTACTGCAAACGATTTTCACGCCATAAAAACAGGCACTGAGGCTCTTTTCGATTTTTCAAAATTTTTTCAGCAGGAAGTCGAACCAGAATTTCAAGATTTGACTATCAAACTTGACCTGCAAATCGTAAAATCGAACCGACAAGGAACGGCAGGTCTTGAAAACAATAGGTCGCAGGCTTTTTACCTTTATAAATTTAATAATCCTATTACAATAGTGTATGACAAAGACAGTAAAACATGGAAATGTCCAGCAGTAACTGACAAAGTGGTTATTCTGGACGGTAACGAGCAGCCTACTGTAAAGATGTCGTACCCCGCTTTTGAATTAAAACGCGGAAAGCTGAAGGATTTTGTTATTACTTTGAATAGTGCAAATAAAAAAGATCATTTAAACTATGATATGGCTTCTGAAGGTGAAATCGAAGTAACTTATACGATAGGGTTTAATTAAAACTCATGAGTATGAATGATTTACAACCATAAAAATAGGGGAATCACCAATGCTAAAACGATTTTGTTTTTTACTTTTGTGCTTGAGTTGCACAGCGGGATTAACGACGGTTGCAGATAGTGCCGACAGCATTTATCCTGCGGCGAAGCTTGGCCAGATGATTATTCACATGGCAAAAATTACGGCACCGTCCAAGGGCTCGTCGCCTGCCATCGAGATGCTTTTTTCTTCCGATAAATTTGCGTGGGAGCCGAGCGAATCGATAGGTAACTGGGGCAAACCAGATAAAACCCAGAAATACTATGAGCCGTTTGTTCCAGGTACGCGGATTTTTTTCTCGATAACAAACCGCCTCGACGATGTAACTTACTATCGAACGGTCGGTGCTCATCCGTATAACGTGTCGCTTTACAGTGAACCTGACGAAGCTGAATTTATGAAGCGTTTTGTGTTTTTTAAGTTCACTGCAACCGCCGCAAAGGGAATGAGTCTTTTTACTCGACACCTCAATAACGACTTGGGTGCATTTGACACACATACCAAGTTGATTTGGGCGTATAGTATGCCGACAGACTACGAAAAGATGATCGGCAATAACTATATTCCGCAAAACTGGCAGCCTTATGAATTGGCACCAAACACAAAAGACGCTGGTTTGAAGTTTTACGAGTATGACCCGATTGGATTTGTTGCTGAAAATCAAGACTTTACGTTCTTTAATGTCAAGGTCAATATATGCATATATGACTGGTGGCACGATGCAAGCATTGCTGGTAAAAATATGAAAACCGTAAAAGCTACTCGCTTTATGCCTCGAATAAGCCCAGACGCTGCAACGGACTGGACAATCCGAGACCCAAAAATTCCAGTTCGCTCGCCTTATTCTCGCAAGTAATTAGCCCATTTTATATCGGGCTCAACAGCTGGTTGTGTGCCGAAAACACACAGCCCGCTAAAAGTTTTAAATATTTTAAAAATATTTTGCTTGAAAGTCTTTACTTTTTCTTGATTTAATTTTATCATAAGACGTGAGGTGTTTATGGCAATTATTACGATTTCGCGAAAAATCGCGTCCTTTGGTGATGAAACGGCAGCTGCTCTTGCAAAGCTTTTAGGATATACATTTGTAACTCGCAAGATGATTGAGGAAAAGTTACGCGAACGCGGTATCCCAGAAGATGCTCTCAAAAAATACGATGAAAAAAAGCCAACTTTTTGGGCGTCACTTTCTCGTGAGCGGGATATGTATATGGACGTGCTTCGCGAAACTGTGTTTGATGAAGCTCAGCACGACAACCGAATTTTTATCGGGCGTGGCGGTTTTGCGATTTTGTCAGGCATTCCCGGCTGTTATTCTGCTCGCCTTGTTGCAACAGATTGTGAACGCCTCAAGAGGCTCGAAAAAGAATTTAGCTGGAATGAAGACCAAGCTCGCCAGCGTATGAACGAAAGCGACCAAAACCGCGACGGTTTTCACAAGTGCTTTTTTAACGTGGAAATCGAAAACCCTGCCATTTATAACATTGTGCTGACCACGGATATGATTAGTGCGGAAACTGCCGCCGAGATTATCAAGGCGGCATTTGAAAAAACAATCACGCCAGAGCTTGCTTCGCAAACGCAAAATGCGATTAAAGCAAAGCTATTGGGACAAAGGATAGTGAATGCTATCGCTTTTGAGCATAAATTGCCGATTTATTTTTTGGATGCTCAAGTAACCGACGCCGAAATTATTCTGCACGGAATTTCCGAATCTGCACAACATACCGAAAAAGCGATTGAGACGGCAAAGGCTATGTCTGACGGTTTGCCGATAAAGTCTCAAATTACGTTTGTTTCGAGCTATGCTAACGTTAAGCACATGAAGCGATAAAGCACGAAAAGTAAGTTTTGAATTTTTTCCGCTTGAAGCCATAATCCGCCATGGACGCACATCTAAAACCAAAATGCAATGCAATAACCCCAATGAACGATGTGCGAAACTTTGTACGAAATGGCTTTTAGCCACACGGAAAAGTTTTTAGTGTTACGCGGTTCAAAAATTGGCATCCGTGCCAATTTTTGAACTTCGAGTTTGTATTAAAA
>CALAEM010000064.1 GCA_937890985.1 uncultured Treponema sp.
TTGTAAATTGACTTTCGAGTTTTTCAAAAATTATATTTTTGAAAAACATCGCCAATTTTTGAACTGCATTATTTAACCTGACGCTTTTATTTTAAACATTACTGATTTTGTGGGTACTCGGTTTTTTACGCCAAGATTTAGATGTCACGTGCGAGTTCGTGCAACGAATCAAAAGGGTAAAGTTCTTTCACGGTTGTGAGCACGGCATTTTCTAAAGTGCTTCCGAAAATTATAATTGCATCTTCAGGCATAAACTCAGAAATAACTTGACGACAAGCGCCGCACGGGGCAACAGGATAATTTGCGTCTGGAGTTGCGAGTGCAAGTATGACAGGTCTTAGCTTTTCGGAAATTGCCTTAAACAGAGCAGTTCTTTCGGCACAGTTTGTCAATCCGTAAGAGCGATTTTCAATGTTGCAACCTTTTACTATGGAGCCATCGGAAGTCAGAACGGCTGCCCCTACATGAAAGTTTGAATACGGTGCGTAGGCGTTTTTGGCAGCTTCCAATGCAGCATAAAATAATTTTTCGTGAGTTGTTGAAAATTTCATGAGTTTATAATACCATACTGCGTATGAAAAATAAAGTTATCGTTGCAGTGATGATTTCAGCTTTGGGTTTGATATTATTTATTTTATTTGCAGCCGAACCCGCATATAAGCAGGCTGTTTTTGAACCAATGTCGGTTGTAGATATTGCTCCGATTGAAAAAACTTTACCGCAGGATAATTCAAAACTTTATCCTTTTGTGTCAAATACATTTTTTGGTTTTTTCAATGAAGCTGGACAGATTGTGTTTTCAAAAGAAAAACGCGAACATTTTTCTGTGTGCGATTCAATGTGGACTTCATACGATTATCAAGAGCCTAGTGAGCAGGTTGAAGCAGCCCAAGCTAAAATTTTGTCTCCGAGCGGAGATGAATTATGCTCTATACCTGCAAACGGATTTGTTCATTTACGAAGCGGACGCATTTTTGTTTTTTTGCCTTCAGGAAATTCGTTGTGTGAATATGACCGCTCGGGAACTTTTTTGCGAGCGTATTCAATGCCTGGAATTATCACAGCTTTTAGCTGCACAAAGGATCTTTTGGTTTTAGGCTCGTCCGATGGTTTAATAACGTGCCTTGATAAAAACGGCGAAGAAAAATTTAGCTTTTATCCTGGTGGCAGCGCAATGGAAATTATTTATGGACTTACTGTTTCAGAAGACGGAAAGTACATTGGTTGCTTGTGTGGTTTGGAGCAACAAAGATTTATGCTGGTTGCCATTAACGATTATCACAAAATAGTCTTTCATACGTTTTTAAAAAATAGCCTTCGTACAAAAGCCACTATGTTGTTCGACAAGCGTTCAAAGTATTTATTTTCAGAAACAGCTCAAGGTATTGTTATTTTGAATTGCTCAAATTTGCATTTTACGCAAACAAAAGTCAAAGGTAGATTGTGCAGTTATGTTGTCGAAACAGTCTCGGAAAATTTTGCTTTATTGACACAAGAGAATGACAAAGGACACATCAGCATATTTGATGCAGAATGCAGAAGTGTTGGAGAAACTGATTTTGATTGTTCCGCTGCATCGATGATACAAATAAAAAATAATTTTTATTTAATTTCTGATGACAAACTTTTAAATTTTCGATTAAATAAAAAATAGGACTTTATTATGAAACGATTTTTGATTTTTAGTTTTTTTAGTTTAAGTTTTGTTTGCTTTGCATTTGATTTTCCTTGTGATGTCAAAGAGCCACGAAGTTTTTTTGGTCAGCAACTTTTTCAAAACACAGACGGCTTGAATGTGGCTGTCGAAAACGGTATTACGTTTGGTAATGTTAACGTTGTGCAAGCAAGCGATACCGGTGAAAAAATTTTAGTTATCGAAAAGTATGACAGCTTGAATGATTTTCCAAGTGCTTTAGGTAACGCAGTTGTTTTGAAGCACGGAAATGGATTTCAAACAGTTTATGGCAATTTGGATTCTGTGCAGGCACTTGAGCAAAAGATTTCGTTCTTAAAAAATGAAAACATTGGACACACTGAGTTAACCAATGGCGAAAAAAAGAAGCCACTTATTTTTAAAGTGATTGACGTAAATGCAAAAACAAAAAATTTTGTTAATCCTGTTTTAATGTTGCCTGAAATTGCCGATGCGAAAAAGTGCGAAATTAAAAATGTATTTTTGATTGATGCAAGTGGAAAAAGAACTTTGCTTACAACCAGAGGAAATGTTGCAAGCGGTAAATACAAGTTGTTTGTCGAGTGTTTCGATACAGTAAATAATTTGCAAGCACATCTTTCGCCTTTTGAGCTTAATGCAAATCTCAACGGTAATAACATTGCTAATGTTATTTTGCAAACTTTGCATGTGCAAAACGGTACAATGTATGTGAAGGATAATTTCTCCATTGCACAACTATATCAACGGAACAATGCGTTTTATCTTTGTGATGTGTCCCTTTCATACGGGAATGCAAAACTTAATATTCGCGTGCGCGATTATAATAACAACGCTGTTGAAGTTTTGTTCGATTTAAACGTACTATAAATTCTAGCTTCGTTGATAAATAATTTTTATTTTTTGCATTGAGAAATTAAAAAACTTTTGGAGCATTACACTTTTATTTTCCTAGCTTTTGCAATTCTGTGATTTTATCACGAACAATTGCAGCTTGTTCGTACATGAGCATATCAGCAAATTCTGTCATTTGCTTTTCCAATTTTTTTATCAATTTCTTTCGGTCGTTCGGATTAAAAATATTATAGCTTTTAATTATTGGCTCAAGTTCATCATTCGCAGCTTCTTCTTTTACTTCGTTTTCACGCACCAAAATATCGTTGACCGCCTTTTGAATCGTCGTCGGCGTGATATTATGCTCGGTGTTATACGCTTGCTGAATTGTGCGGCGACGGTTTGTTTCGGAAATTGCTTCCTGCATTGCATCACTCATACGGTCTGCATACATAATCACTTTGCCGTTCGCGTTGCGTGCCGCTCGTCCGATGATTTGAATCAAGCTTGTTGTTGAACGCAAAAAACCAATTTTGTCCGCATCTAAAATTCCGATAAAAGCAACTTCGGGCAAATCGATGCCTTCGCGCAAAAGGTTAATACCAACAAGAACATCAAACTCACCAGTGCGTAAACCTTTTAGAATTTCAACGCGCTCAATCGTTTCAACTTCGCTGTGAATATATTTCACTTTAAGGTTTAGCGACAAAAGATAATCGGTTAAATCTTCTGCCATTTTTTTTGTGAGCGTTAAAATTAAACTTCGCTCATTGCGTGCAATTCTTTCATTTACCTCACGATAAATATCTTCCATCTGACCTTCGCTCCGATGAACTTCAACCACAGGGTCGAGTAATCCTGTCGGACGAATTACTTGCTCGACAACGCGAGAAGATTTTTCAAGCTCTTTTTTTCCAGGCGTTGCTGAAACAAAAATTGCTTGTTTTATTTTTTCTTCAAACTCATTTATTTTAAGCGGTCGATTATCCAAGGCACAAGGAAGCCTAAAACCAAAGTCAACCAAATTTTGTTTTCGCGAACGATCTCCTTCATACATTGCACCAACTTGCGGAAGCGTTACATGGCTTTCATCAAGGAACACCAAAAAGTCATCTGGAAAATAATGAAACAAAGTTGCAGGCGGTTCTCCAGGTTTTCGGTTTGCAATCGGTGCAGAATAATTTTCGATACCAGGACAATATCCCATTTCAGCAAGCATTTCCAAATCGTATTCTGTTCGTGTTTTTAATCTCTCCGCTTCCAAAATTTTTCCTTCCGCTTGAAATACTTTGAGCTGCTCATTAAGCTGAAAACGAATATGTTCGATTGCATTGGGAATTGCATCTTCGGGCATGACAAAATGTTTAGCAGGATAAATTGTCAGCTCATCATAATCATTTGTTGTTTCGTGTGTTAGCGGATTAAACTTTTTTATTGAGGTAACAGTTTCCCAATCGAACTCAATGCGGTATGCTTCTTCCAGATACGCTGGAAAAATTTCCAGCACATCGCCTTGACAGCGAAAGCGTCCTCGCTCCAGAACGGCATCGTTGCGCTCGTATTGAAGCGAAGTCAGTTGGCGTTTTAATGTGTCGGGTTCAAGCGTTGCATTTTTGTCAATGTGAATGCGTAAGTCTTTCCAAGTTTCTGGCAAACCCAAACCGTAAATGCACGAAACAGTCGAGACTACAATTACATCGCGACGTTCCATTAAACTGAATGTTGCACTCAGTCGCATACGGTCAATTTCATCGTTGATTGCTGCATCTTTTTCAATGTACAAATCCCGCGACGGCACATACGCTTCTGGTTGATAATAATCGTAATACGAAACAAAATACTCGACGGCATTGTGCGGAAAAAAACTTTTAAACTCGCGATACAATTGTGCAGAAAGCGTTTTGTTGTGACTTATAATCAAAGTCGGACGTTGCACCTGTGCAATAATATTTGCCATTGTAAATGTTTTTCCAGAGCCAGTTACTCCTTTTAGTGTTTGATATCTATCACCATTTAAAATTCCTGCGGTGAGTGTTTCAATCGCAGCACCTTGGTCACCAGAAGGTTTATATTCCGACACTAATTCAAACTTTCGCATAACGCATTTTAGTGATTATAAAATATTTTGTAAAGTATAGATATTGATTTGATAAAACCAAACCAGCCGTCAGTGGCGGTTCTGATGTTTGCGTCAGCAGACAGTTTTGGGCTATGCCCAAAACTTAAGGTTGAAAGCGTCTCAAAATCCAAAGCGTAGCTTGAGACGCTTTCATACAAACTCGTAGCTTAACAGCGTACAAGGACGTACGCTGTTAAGCAGGCGTACTCCTAAAATGCCTTTGAACATGATGGGCAAATTAAAATCCTTTTCGGATTTTAATTTGCCCCGTGGGTTGCACTTTCGGTGAATGATAACAATGACACATTTTAGTGAGATTGATTTTTTTTGTTAAAAAAGAATTTATGTTGAAAAAATGTTGCACTTATTTTATACTGATGCTGTGACTTTGCATGAATATTTTTTGGTGTTTCCAGACGGCGATATTCAGGAAATATCCCGCCCTATTTCTGTTTCTAGTTTTGTTGATATGAATGGATATCCTGTGCAGTTGCCGCTTACGACAAACCGTATGATTGTGTATCAAGTTGCAAGGATGCAAACTCGCGAAACCGAGCCTGGCATAATTTGCACGTATTACCTTTTGGAGCAACTGAATGCGATGGAACTTTCGGATTATGTACAATGACAAAAATCGGTACGCTCAATGAAAGTTCGCTCCATGAAGCTTTGAAAAAATATTTTGCTCCTGACGGTGCAAAAAACGAAGTCGCTATTGGAAAATATATTTGCGACATTGTTTGCGATGATAACAAAGTTATCGAAATTCAAACTGCAAATTTAAGCAACTTGCAAAAAAAGCTTTCCGCACTTTTGGAAATGCACGTCGTGGAAGTTGTGTTCCCGATTGTTGAAAATAATTACGTCCGCGTTTTCGCCGAAGACAATGCGATAACGCAAAAGTCTTTCCGAAAAAGTCCAAAGCATGAAAGTTTTTTTTCACTTTTTCGCGAAGTTACGAGAATTTACAATTTTCTTGAAAATAAAAATTTTTCGTTACGTCTCGCATTTGTCGATGTTGAAACAATAAAAATAGATGACAAAAAAGGTCGCAGCCGATACGGTAACGCCAGAATCACAGATAAAAAACTTTTAAAAGTAAGCTCCGTTAAAATAATCAAAAATCTGCAAGAGCTTTTTGAACCAGTGCTGGAACGTCTTCCCAAAAAGTTTTCAGCAAAAGATTTGCAAAAACTCACTGACAAAAAAAATGCTGGATTTACATTGTGGGTTTTAAAAAAAAGCGGTGCCGTTGTACAATGCGAAAAAATCGGCAAACAAAGTTTTTACTCGAAAGAAACACGATTTAACTCAGAAAGCAGTTAACAAGGCTAGTTTCAAACTCGATATTATTTGTATCAACTGGGAAAGTTTAGGACGGACAAATTCAGCAATTCAGAGTAAGCAAGCGGCCTACTCCACTCGGGCGGGGGGGATTTGAACCCCCGACTTCTTGGTCCCGAACCAAGCGCGCTACCAACTGCGCTACTGCCCGTAAAAAAAAGAGCCTATCTCAAGTGCAGACAGGCTAAAAAATCGGGAGCGACGGGGCTCGAACCCGCGATCTCCGGCGTGACAGGCCAGCGCGATAACCAGCTTCGCTACGCCCCCAAATATGTATAGCATTATAGCTGAAATCAAAGAAAATGTCAATAGGTTTAGTTGTTTTTTTTGAATTTTTTTATAAAATCCACACTTGCTACAAAAACCTTTTCGGAGCAGGTTATTTTTCGGCTGTTTAAAATATCGAACACTTATTCCAAACCGACACTTTCTTGCGAAATTACCAAAAAGCCAGTCAGCGATGCTTGACTTTTTATTTTTTTTTTATAATAAACTCATCTTTTTTGAAGTCAATAGGAGGATTTTATGAAAAAGATTACTTTAGGTTTGATCATTGGGCTTGCAGCTCTTTTAGTTGCATCATGCTCAACGGTATCACCAGTTGCAGGTGCTTCAGGCGTTTTGGGTTCCAAAACTGGTGAAGCTTCACAAGCATTTTTTGCTGGATACCCGCTTAAGGGTCAAGGTGGAATTGCACAAGCTGCAAAAAATGGCGGCATCACAAAGGTAGGAACAGTTGATATTCGAATTGACTATCCTGCAAGTCCCATAATTCCGTACAGGATTGTAACAACAGTTGTTACTGGGGAGTAATTATTATCTCTTTCCAACCTCACTTAATTGAAGTGAGGTTGTTTTTTTATCTTATGAAAAAGTATTTTTTTATTTTAATATCATTTTTATTTTTGTATCCTTCATGCATGAGTACAGCAGCACCGGGAAAAGAAAAAGTTATCACGGCTTACATGCAATCTGGAAATATGAAATATTATATTCGTCCGTCGAAAATGGAGCCGAATGAAAAAACGAACTCACCAAATTATGTCGTGGCTGATTTCACTTATCAAATGAAACGAAGAGAATATGTTTCAGATGCTTACTTTAATTTTACTTTGCATGCTAAGGTCGATGCATTTATAGTGAAAGCATATTTCATTTTGAACTCAAACGAAACGGTCGAACTTTTTGAACTTAACACTCTTGACCGAAACCTTTCCGAAGGATATGTACGTGTTTCAACGGTTATAAAAAATGAGAAAGTTCAAAATGTTTTGCAGGGGCTTCATAACGGCACGGCTATATTGAGAACGATACTTGATAATAATACCGAAATGGAATTCGTTGCATCAAAAGACTTAATCAACCGCATCGAAGAAGCTTTTTATAGATAATTACCACTTGCTGCAAAAACCGTTTTCGGAGTTTTTGTGTGAGTCATAGTTTTAATATTGGCAATTATTTTTGGCAAACTTTTCACAAAAGTTTTTCCATTAAAATCAATGTACAACGCTTCGTAAACGGTTATTGCTCAATCCTTGAACCTTGGCTTGTTTTAATCACTCGCAATTTCTGCACAATGCGGTTTTCGAGTTCGCTCACATGCGAGATAATCCCGAGTAGCTGCAAGCTTTCGTTTTTTGTAACGAGGTCTAAGTTATCGAAAACACGGGCGAGGTTTTCACTATCCAACGAGCCGAAACCCTCGTCGATAAACATCGAGTTAATTCGTATACCGCCCGCATTTGCTGTTAACGTATCCGCCAAGCCAAGGGCGATGCACACCGAAGCGATAAAAGTTTCACCGCCTGAAAGAGTTGATACGAACCTTGTCTTTCCCGTATGTGAATCATACACCAACAAATCCAAACCAGCAAATCCATGTTTATTTTGAGCATCCTCGCTTAACTCCAAAAAATATCTATCATTTGAAATTGCGGTAAAACGTTTATTCGCAAAAATTATAACCTGCTGGAATAAGTGCGAAATCCGCCAAGTATCAAACTTGAGTTTTTTTGCATTGTTACCAGAAATCTTGTCGCAGAGTTTTTTAATTGCATTTGCTTCATTGACCGCAGCTTCATGCTCATTGCAAAGTGCAATGTATTGTGTGTGTGCTTTGTTAAGTGTAGTCAATTTTTCGGTCGTCAAAATTAATCTTTCTTGCAACTCATCGAGTTGTGCACTGTCTTGCAAAATGTTTCGCTCTATCTCTTCAATATTTAAATCAGGTGCATTATCCAATTCGCTTTTTAAGCTCTTTAATTTTTCAGTACTTGCAATTTTATTTTCGGTAAACTGCGAAATTGTTTTTATATGCTCATTGATAACGGCTTCATTCAAGAAAAATTTTAAAACGTTTTCTTTTTCAATTCCAAACCGTGCACAATCATTTTCAAACTCAATGCTTTTCGATTCAAGTTGCAAAGTGAGTGCGTCAAGTTTTATTTTGTTTTCTTCTATCTGCGTTTTTTGTCTTTCAAGTTTCGTTTTTAATTCCTGCACGTTTTCCTGATGTGCATTAATCTGACGTGTTAGCTTTTCTTTTTCATCTAAAATTTTTTCAAGTTCCACCTCAGGAGAAACTTTCGCAATATCAAAATCATCTGGTAAAATATTTTTGAGTTGTTTTGTATCAGCTTTGATTGCCGCATCCAATTCGGTTAACGTTCTTTCAAGCTCAGTAACTTCAACGACATATTTTTCAACGGTAAGCTCGAGCGATTTAATACGTTGTTCAATCATTGCTTTTTTTTCAATCGCTTGTTTTGATGTTGCAAGTTTTTTCAGTGCCAAGTTTAATTCATCGCTACACGTTTCAATTTCTTTGTATGCTTCAGCTATATCTATTTCAGTAATTTGTTCGACAGGTAACAAAACGCCAATCAATGCAAGTTGATTTTCCAAATCTGCAACGTTGTCCAACAAAGCATTGCATTTTTCACGATACGTGATAGCCTTTTCAAAAACGGAAGTTTTTTCCAGATTAAAATTTTTTACCGCAGTTTCTGACTTTGCAATTCTATCATCGTATGAAAAACTACTGAGCTGCTCAGTGCTTGCTGGACTAGGATGATGCATCGAACCGCACACAGGACAAGGTGCATTCTCCTTCAACACAGATGCAAGTCGAACAGCGATTACAGATTGCTCACTTTTTTCTTTTTGCTTTTTTAGATTTTGCAATTCTTCAGTTTCAATCAAAATATTTTTTTCCAAAAGAGATAACTGTTGCTCACAATTTTGCAAATTTATTTTCGTTGCATTCAGCGTAAGTTTTTTTTCGGAATACTCTTTTAGCATTTGAGCAGATTGTTTTAAACGATCAAGTTTTGCCTTTTGATTTTCAACTTGTAATGAGTACTCGCCTATTTTTTCTATTTCGGTATTCAATGGTTCCATTTCATTTTTAAGTTCGGCAATACGTTTTGTTTTATTTTCGTACTCATCTTTTTTCGGCAGCAATAAATTTCTCAGCTCTGCATATTTTTTTTTGCATCCAACAAAGTGCTCATAAATATGCATTGCTTGCTGCAAACGATCTTCACGACGAATTAATTTTTCCCTCAAAAGTTTTTGCTCTTCGATGTAAGCAGTCGTCGTTTCATTTATGAGCTCGCTTAATTTTTGCTCACTTGCATTTGAAGCGTCTATTACATCTGTCAATTTATTTTCCAAAGTATTTTTTTCATTTTCCAATGCACTTATATTTTTCACTTGCACAATTAAAGGCAAAACTTTTTGTGCTTTATCAACTTTTTCTTTTAAACTTTCAATTTCACTTTCATCTGATTTAATTTTTTCAAATCGCTCCATTTCAAGGGCAAACTCTTTTTTCTTTTCTTCTAAAATTTCCGCTTGAAACTTTTCAGTTTTTTTTATTTCAAGTCGCTTAGTTATCTGCCCCAACTCAAGTTTCAGCAGCTGCAATGTTTCACGTGATTCTTGCTCGATGCTTTCGTAATTATTATCGTTATATGTTTCCTGCATTTTTTTAATTTGTGTTTCAAGATGATTGACTTCAGCCCTTTTCGTTTTATCTTCAGCTGAAACCTTTTCGATAAAATCAGTAAACTTTTTCACATCGAAAATATCTTTCAATATCTCTACTTTTTGTGTTGAGTTTTGTTTTATAAAATCAGAGAACGCCCCCTGCGGAAGCAAAATTATTTTTGAAAACTCATCATACGAAAGTTTTATAAGCTCTGCAATTTTATTTTCAACTTCAGTTTTTTTTCCGACAAACTCGACAACTTTATCTTCCGCATCATCTGCATTGATTGAAAACAACTTGCACACGTCCAAAGAATTTTTATCTTTTGGAACCGTTCGGTAAATTCGATATGTGGTTTCAATACCAGTTTCATATATCGAAAATGTAAAATCGACAAAAGATTCAGCGTCGGCTTCATCGACAAAGTCTGACAAAAAGTTTTTTCTGCTTTGACCTTGTTTACTAAACGAAGGAGTGCGACCAAAGAACGCATAACATATCGCGTCAAGAATGGTTGTCTTTCCAGCACCAGTGTCGCCAGCAATTAAAAAGATGCCTTTATACTTTGAAAAATCAACTTCGACGGTACCACTGAACGGCCCGATATTTTTCATAACTAATTTTATCGGGGTCATTATTCACACTCCTTTGCATTCCAAAAACTTTTTGCAAGTTTAGTTTCATCGTCGTCGGTTTCACTTTCAATTTCATTTATAAACAATTTGAAAATTGTTTCAAAATCTTTTTCAGCAAGCGTTTCAATATTGTGTTCCATTAAATTGTGTATAACAGTGCTTTCAAATTGTTTTTGTTTGATGTGCATAATCAGCGGAAACTTTTTGTGCAACAACTGCATCGGCGATTCTACTGCCTCCGAGTTTTCAAGTTCAAGCTGTAAATAATTATCACGAAACGCGTCGAATTTATCTGTAGCGAGAAAATCTGCAAACGTGCCGCCTAAAATTTGTAACCGATGCAGCTGCTGAATTTCAAGCTTTGTTACAACAGGCTGTGGATTTTTTTCGCAACAGTTCAACTCAATAGAAAGTGCAAACTTTTTGTATTTGTTATTCTGCACTTCATCGAATGAATACGCAAATGGAGAACCGGCGTAATACATACGGTCGGTTACTTTCAAAAACGAATGAATGTGTCCCAATGCAACGTAATCAAAAAAATCAAAAAGTTCTGGCGAAACAAATTCAACAGTACCGCGAAACTGCGAGTCCGTTTCCACACTCGGTGCCGTATACACGTGAGCCAGAAGCACATTCGGCATATCGCATTTTATTTTTGTTTTTAGAAAGTCAGACACTTCGCTTAAAATTTCCGCCTGATTTGTAACACCGTACGAAACCTTTTTGGCTTTGAAAAATGACTGCTGCAAAAACGGCAAAAGAAAAAACGCACAACGCTCATTTCCTGCTTCAAAAATAATCGGCTCATAACTTTCATCAAACGTACTTTGAATAAAAATGTTTTGCGTTTTAAAAATTTCCCGAGCGTATGAAAGTCTCATCGTCGAGTCGTGATTCCCAGAAATTATAAAAACCGAAATATGCGGAAGTTCCGAACGAATTGTTTCCAAAAAACTTCCAAACAAACTCATCGCTTCTTGCGACGGCATCGCTTGCTCGTAAATATCGCCGGTAATCAAAAGTGCGTCATACTTATCGCTTTGCAGCAACGAAATAATTTGCTCCAACATAAACCGCTGATCATCGTGCAACGAAAACTCGTACAACTTTTTTCCCAAATGCAAATCGCCGATTTGTAAAAACTTCATTTGGGCATTTTATCATAAACCTCAAAAAAAATCTTGCTACCTTTCAAAGCAAAAATAATGTAGCACTTCACTCGCACGACTTTTTAAGCTTGTGAAACGATTCGTTTATCAAAGCCGATGTTAGGTAATTTACAATACGGACACTGGAAACTACATTATGAGTTTCACAAAAACAACTCTTTGTGAAAACTCTCTATTGTTTTATCTATCCACCATACTTGGCTGAAATGGATTGCGTCCACGTGACGGAAGTTCAAAAATTTATTTCCGTGGTGCATTTGCAACAAAGTTTTAGCAAAATTCAGATAGACAAATTTTCGTTTTAGGTGTAGTATAAGTGTTATCGTGAAGGAGATTTTATGGCTCAGTATAAAAATTTTTTGGAGAGATTTTTCAAATACATTTCGATAGACACAAAATCGGATGAAGATTCCGAAACATGTCCGAGTACAAAAGGTCAGTTGGAGCTTGGAGCTTTGCTTACGGCGGAGCTTAAGGCGATGGGTATTCAAGCCGAGCAAGACAAAGACGGATATGTTTACGCGAGCATTCCTGCAAACACGCCTGGCAAAAAGACAGTCGGATTTATTGCTCACATGGACACATCGCCAGACTTGGACGGAAAGTGCATTAACCCGCAAGTGATTCAATACCGCGGTGGGGACATTCGTTTGAATGAGCGATACACGATGACGGTGAAAGATTTTCCCGCTTTGAAAATGCTCGAAGGCGAAGAGCTTGTCGTAACATCAGGCGATACGCTTTTAGGTGCAGATGACAAGGCTGGTGTCACAATCATCATGGAAGTGGCTCAATACCTCATCGAGCATCCTGAATTAAAACACGGTGAAATTAAAATAGGTTTTACGCCTGATGAAGAAATCGGACGCGGTGCAGACCGTTTCGATGTAAAAAAATTCGGTGCGGACTTTGCTTACACTGTTGACGGCGGCCCGCTCGGTGAACTTGAATACGAAAACTTTAACGCAGCTTCCGCAAAAATAAAAATTGCAGGACGCAATGTTCACCCCGGTTCGGCAAAAGACATTATGATTAACGCAATCGAAGTCGCTTTAGATTTTCACCGATGCTTACCGGCAGCCGAACGCCCCGAACACACCGCAGGCTATGAAGGCTTTTACCTTTTAACCGATATCACAGGTTCGGTTGAAAGTTGTGAATGCTCATATATTATCCGTGACCACTCGCATGAAAAGTTTGAACACAAAAAAACACTCATGAAACAAGCTGCCGATTTTATCAATGCAAAATACGGAGCTGTTTTGGAACTAACGCTAACTGACAGTTACTACAATATGCGCGAAAAAGTTGAGCCACATATGGAAATTATCGACCTTGCAAAGTCGGCATTTGAGGCATGTGGCGTCCAACCGCATGTAAAGCCCATACGCGGTGGCACAGACGGTGCAAGGCTTTCATACATGGGGCTTCCATGCCCAAATATATTCACCGGCGGATATAACTTTCACGGACGCTATGAGTTTATTCCGACCGCCTCGCTAAAAAAAGGCATTGACGTTGTTCTTGAGATTATCAAACAACTTGCAAAATAGCATGCAGCAATGATAAAAAAAGAGTGCCAAAAACGGCACTCTTTTTTTTACGCTTTGAATAATGACATAATTTCTTTGTTGCCGAAAACTTGTGCATACTTAATCGCACTCATACCGAGCTTATCGGCAAGTGCGGGATTTGCACCGTATTTCAGTAAAAGTGCTACCAGCTTCGGGTCATGACGACCGACCGCTAAAATAAGTGCAGTTTGCCCGTCCTCACTTTGTAAGTCTGGGTTTGCGGCACTTTTCAAAAGAAGCGATGAATTTTCGAAGTTACCGATTTGGACGGCATCCATAAGCGGTGAATACTTGCGGTCGGCAGAGACCTTGTTTACATCAGCCCCCGCACGTATGAGTAACGCCGCCATTTCCGATAGCGATTTCCTGACAGCAAGCGAAAGCACAGGAGTACCTAATGCATCGCAAACAGACGGTAAAAAGCCAGCGTCCAAAAAAAGTTGAGCAACTTCCAAATTATTATTTTCAACAGCCATAACAAAATTTGCATCAAACAACGGATAGCCTTTTTCAAGCAAAGTGTTTTTGGCAATCAACTTTTGTGCAGCTTCTTCAAAATGCTTTTTTTCCTTCGCAAAATAACTTTCAAACGAAGTAATTCCGAGTGTTACCACAAAATGTGCAAGAGTATTCGGAAGTGCAACAGACACACTGCTTGTCAAAAGTAACACAGGCAAGCCTTTTCCTATAGCATAACCCGCATAAAAAATAAACGCAGGCACATCAAGCGGTTTATCTTCAAGGATAAACAAAAAATGCGTTACCTTGCTTAAAAACGAAACTGGATTGCCGTATTTATTTTGCTCCCATATATCCGCACACAAAAATGCATTTGCCTCGCAGTTATACTTTTGAATCAAAGTCTGAATTGTACGCACCCGCTTATCTTGGCTTCTGTCATAAAAAATAGTAACATTCACGTGTTCGATTTTACCTGAGAAAAAATTTTGTGTCAAGTATCGTCCAAGATTAACGAAAACCGCTAAAACCGCGCTAGCTCAAACTACAAAGCTTCGGACACAAGTTGGCTGGAATGTGTGGGTAATTTCAAGAAAAATATTGTAAATTAGGCACACATTCCAGACATCATTCAGCTTCGGTGAACGAAAAATAGATGCGTAAGGAAAGTTCCGCTTTGAAAGAAAAACAAATTTAAACTTGATTTTTATTTTACCGATGATTATACTTATAAAATAATTTGAAGGAGTTTTTATGAAAACAATTATTTCTACCGACAAGGCCCCTGCCGCAATCGGTCCGTATTCGCAAGGAATCAGTGCCAACGGTTTTATTTTTACGTCTGGGCAGCTTCCGATAAATCCAGCAACTGGTGCAATGCCTGCAACCATCGAAGAACAAACCCGCCAGTCGCTCATGAACGTCAAAGCAATTTTGGAAAGCAAAAACAGCGGTTTGAGCAAAGTTATCAAAACGACAGTTTTTTTGAGCGACATGAATAACTTTGCCGCTATGAACGGTGTTTACGCCGAAATTTTTGGTGCAAGCGAACACCCTGCCCGCTCTGCCGTGCAAGTTGCCCGATTGCCAAAAGACGCATTGGTTGAAATCGAAGTTGTTGCGTTAGCATAATGTTCACAAAAAGCATAGCTTACGGCGAAAAAAGTTTTAGCTTTCTTTTCAACGCAAAAGACTTTTTTGCAAAAACTTTTTTCGCTTCTTTTATCCTGAGCTTAGTAGCCGTTTTACCCCTCGGTTGTAAAAAAATAGCCGAAAACGAAAAATCGGTTACGGAGGCTTTACCCGAAAAAAGCGTTTCCGAGCCAACCGAGCAGTGCTTCGTTTTTCGCAATGGTGGTTTACAGGTTTGCTCCGACATTTCAGCTTTACCAAAACAAGACTTCTACCCTTGGACGGAAGTCGAAAACGTAAACGGTATGGTGCTCCTGGATACTCCTTTGTTTTTAATCAACAAACAAGGCGTTCTCAGCTTTACTGAGTTTGCGGACGGTATTAAACCAGTGCTTAAACCGTTTCCGCCTGCTATCAAAGCATTAACAGCACAGGATTTTTTTATCGCAGGAAATGCACTCCTTTTCCGAACGTATAAAAATTCGCTTTTTACGGATGTCTCGCCGTCCGCAGCCGAAAATCCAGCTCCGTTTTTGTTCAAATACAATCCAGTTACTGAAACATTCTCGGAGGCGGTAACGTCCGCCGACGTTGGTTTACCGCAAAACGCACAATGCACACATTTGCAAAAATACCGCAACGAGTACCTTGCATCATTCAAAACAGAAAACGACGCACAAGTTGACTTTGCTTTTTTCAGTTGCGATACACCGAACGATTTACTTGCTCACCGCCTCCACTCAATTTCAAAAGGAAAATTCCAGGATGCGGCTGTTCCTGAAGAAATAGAGCCCGCTGGAAAATACACCGAGCCTATAAAAAAGCTTTTAGCTTTTTTTGCAAAAGAGGTATTTTCCGAAGCTACCGCAAAAGTTCGCGTTGCAGTTCACTCAGTCGGCGGTGAAAGCAAAACCATCTTTGCGTTTTCCACAAAAAGCAAAAATTCGGAGCAGCAAAACGAGGCTGACATTCAAGGTGTCTTTGACGCAAAAAGCAATCGATTACAGATATTATTGCCAGAAGGGACATTGTGCAGCATTGTAGAAAAGGACAGCGTGCCAATTATGACTAAATACGAGCTACCGAAGTTGCCAGAAGGCTTTGTGTACACATACTTTTCAGTTGAAACTTTTGGGAATAAAACATCGCTAGACGCTGTGATAATCGCTTTTTGGGAAGAGCGAAACTTCTTCCGCATCGGACGAGCTGGAGTAATAACAATGCCGGCGAAGGGACTTGAACCCTTACGAAGTTGCCCTCAATAGATTTTGAGTCTATCGTGTATACCAATTTCACCACGCCGGCTTGAATTTCCAGTATACACAACTTAAAAAAAAAATCAACCCCTTTTGCAAACTTTTTTGTTTTTTATCGTGATATTTTTCTGCCAAGTGCAAACTAATTTCCAAATGCCCAAGCTTGCGTGGTTATATCTATTTTGCTTGATTTATAAAATCTATTTCGCAAAATACACATTTTAAAGACTTACTAGATAAAAATATTAAAATATTGTATAATCAAACCGTTTTAATATCTTTTAACTTTTTATGGAGGGCTTTATGGATATTTTACAAAAATTGGCAGGCGGCGTTATCATGGACGTAACAACGCCTGAGCAGGCAAAGATTGCAGAGGCAGCTGGTGCAGTTGCGGTTATGGCTTTGGAAAGAATTCCTGCCGATATTCGTGCAGCAGGCGGTGTTTCAAGAATGAGCGACCCGAAAATGATTCGCGAAATCATGAAAGCAGTTAATATACCTGTTATGGCAAAAGTGCGAATCGGGCATTTTGTCGAGGCTAGGATTTTGGAAGCGATTGATATCGATTTTATCGATGAGTCTGAAGTGCTTTCGCCAGCAGATGAAGTGTACCATGTCGATAAAACAAAATTCCGCGTTCCTTTTGTTTGTGGTGCTAGAAACCTAGGCGAAGCACTTCGTCGCATTCAAGAAGGTGCAAAAATGATTCGCACAAAAGGCGAAGCAGGCACAGGTGATGTTATCCAGGCGGTAAAGCATATGCGCCAAATTATGAGCGAAATGCGTCAACTGACAACGCTGCGCGAAGACGAGCTTTATGTCGCGGCAAAGAACTTTCAAGTGCCTTATGCCTTGGTTGAATACGTCCACAAACACGGAAAACTGCCTGTGCCGAACTTTTCCGCAGGTGGCGTTGCAACACCGGCGGATGCGGCATTGATGGTTCACCTAGGTGCAGACGGCGTTTTTGTCGGAAGCGGTATTTTCAAATCGGGCAATCCCGCAAAACGAGCTGCAGCGATTGTAAAAGCTGTCAAAAATTACGATAATCCGAAAATCCTTGCAGAAGTTTCCGAAGACTTAGGTGCAGCAATGGTCGGAATCAACGAAGACGAAATTAAAACAATTATGAGTGAACGCGGCATATAATTTGCTTTCACACAAAAAAATAAAAGCGGATACAAAGCAAATTGACTATCCGCTTTTGCATTATATTTTTCATCAAATACAAAATCTTAAAATAAGAATATTTTTAACTTGCCTAAAACGACAAAATTTAGTATATTGCAGCAAGTGGAATCAAAATCTAATTTGCGATTTCACAAAAAGCTTGATTTAGGAGACTATATGAAAATATTTATAGATAAAAGTGCTATGAAGTATTTGGAAAAACAAGGCGTGAACGAAATTACCGTTTCAGTTATCGGCTGTGGAGGTTGAGGCCCAGGAGAACCGCAACCAACCGTGCTGTTGGAAAAACCGGGCAATCCTGACGACTTTGATACCTACGAAGTCGACGGAAAAACTGTCCACGTACTTTGTACGCTGAAGGCAAAAAACGACGAGCTGCGTATCAGTTACGGGAAGTTTTTGTTCTTTGATAAGCTGATTGTCGACGGTTTGATTTTCTAAAAAATATCAGTAAACCAGTTTATCGCTTTCATCTTTGGCGATGACAATCGTGCCCGAACGAGCTGCCTGCATCATTTTGTCAACAAATTTTTTCTCGATGTCCAGGCAGTCTTTCGGACGAGGTGGCTCCATCTTTTTTTCATCGTCCAAAATACACAAAGCTTTATTCCGCGAAATATTTGTCAAAAGCTTTTGGCGGATTTCTTTTGAGCGATTAAAAACCAAAGTACGGATTTCCGTGTCATCAAACAACGAAAGTAAATGCTGCACATCTTTGTCGCTCATCAAAAGGATATCATCAAATGTGTAAATTTGCCTGATAATATCTTGGGCGAGGTCTTTGTCTTCAGATGCAAGTTTTTTCAAAATGCTTTTTTCTGTTTCAAGATTTGTGTTACGCAAAATCTTTGCGAGAACCGATTTGCCGTCCAACTGCGAAGTTTTATCCAAACTTAACGCGACTATTTTTTTACGCAATGCATCGCTGAGTGCTTGAAGCACATCAGTGTTAAGTTTTTCCATTTTCGCAAGATGCAAGACAATATCTTTTTTGCGCGTTTCATCTTTAATTGCACTAATGTACGATGCAGCCTGTTTTGGCGAAAGATACGAAATCACAACAGCACACGCCGATGGCAGCTCATCTTTGAGCACAGCCGCAAGCTCCGCGTTGTCAATGTCTTTTAAGTACGCAAATGGCTTTATCGGAGCAGGTGGCACAGCCTTTTCGATTATTTCGGCGGCACGGCTTTCACCGTAAGCTTCCTCCAAAATCTCCTTGGCAACCCCAACCCCGCCGAATGAATTTTTATTCGCTTCATAAATTTGACTGAACTCATTTAAAATATCCAAGGCTTCGTTTTTATCGACGCTCCGAATCGTAACAAGCTCTGCAATTACTTTTTCAACCTGCACATCGTCAAGTTCACGCAAAACTTGAGCTGCCTGTTTCGGCCCAATCAAAAACAAAAACTTGGCAACACGCCGAAACTTGGAATCAGGCTTCTCTTGTGGCACCTTAACTAAGCCGTTTTTTTCTCTGATACTTTCAATATCCGACATTTTAACTTCCAATTAATTTGAAATAAATCACAAACAATGATAATCAAAAAAATAAAAAAAACAAGTATTCAGGTTGTGTTTTTGCGTTTTACGCTGGTTCAGAAATTGCCAACGTTTTTCAAAAATGTAATTTTTGAAAAACTCAAAGTTCAAGAATGTGCAAGGACGCAGGTCAATTTAAAATATTGATATTTTAATTATTGTAATTGACCTGAGACATTCTTGAACCGCAATGAGAGTATTCCTAAAAAGTATTGTCACATGTTAGTGAACATTAAAATCCTGTAAGGATTTTAATGTTCCACATCGGTTGCACTTTCGGTGAATTGTGCGAAAAACGGAAACGAGTGATGCGGAAAGTGTTATTCGATTTCGCGGATGTAGGCTTCCAATTCGGTATCGTCTTCGGGAAGGTCGTCGACAAAGCCTGGATCCATGTGCATCAAAAATCGGTGTTGGCCGTTTGCGTCCCGATACGTAACCGCTTCGCCGTCTTCGGAGCCGTGATATTCGCGAAATACGGAAAAGCCTTGTTTTTCCAAAATAGCTTTTACACGCAAAAAGTTTTTTTCGCGCTTTTCGATGTACGTTTTAAGTTCGTCGTTTCCGATTACGTAGGCATCGACGAGGGTGCATCCTTCGACAGTATTTTCTTTTCCGTCATCGAAGGCTTCAACCTCAATCGCAATTGCTTCGGCTTCGTCATCGGCAAACGAAAACCTCGATAGCGGGAATTTTTTCTTTCCGTAAGATATTTCAACGAGGTCGCCCAGGGCTTCCACTTTCAATTTGCCTAAAACGCCATATTCGTCGTCTGAATACACTTCAAAGCCAGGGATTTTTTCCAAAAAGGCTTTTATGTTGGCTTCGGAATCAAACGCGCCGATGAGATGCTCCCTGTCGCTTTCCATCAATTTTAGTAAAAACATTTTTTCTCCTTGAAGTATTGAGATTAAGCTTTTTATACCAAGCCAAATTCGTGCAATCCTGAAACAACCAGTTTTTTTACCTCATCGGCTGAAGTAGCTTGTTCGGTTTTTTTCAAAATGGCTTTCGCGTTCTCCATAGTGAGTTTTGAAAAAAACGCCGCCATTTTGGGGATTTTTCGCAACTGCATACTGAAGGCACGCAAGCCCATCGCAAAAAGAAGCGGAACAGCAAGTTCGTCACTTGCCATTTCTCCGCACATCGAAACTTTCGGCTCTCCGTCTGTCGCCTTTATAAAAGGCTCTGCTTTGAGTACAAGTGCCAACAAATCCAGCACCGCTGGATTAAAATAACTCGCAATGGGAGCAACCTTTGTGTTTTCACGGTCAGTTGCCATTACGTACTGCGTTAAATCGTTCGTGCCTATCGACATAAAATCAACATATCGGGCAAACGTCTTCGCGGCAATTGCTGCCGAAGGAACTTCAACCATAATGCCGACAGGCACATTTTGCGAAAATTCCGCTTTTTGCACTGTTAATTCGGTGCAGGCTTCGGCAATTATTTCGCGAACTGTCAAAACTTCATTAACCGTGGAAACCATCGGCAGCAAAATTTTCACCTGCCCGAACGCTGCTGCACGCAAAATCGCCTTGAGCTGCGTTTTGAAAAGACTTCGCTTATCGATACAATATCGCACACCTCGCCAACCAAGCATCGGATTTTTTTCACCAAGCAACTCCTGCTCGCTTATCATCTTATCCGCACCGATGTCAAACGTCCGCATAACCACAGGCTTTCCCTGCAATGAGCGGACAACCTTGGCATACATTTCGAACTGCTCATCCTCGCCAGGAATTTTACCTTCATCCAAAATCAAAAACTCCGTGCGAAAAAGCCCAATCCCAGACGCATACAAAAACTTTTTATCTGAAACTTCATCAGGCAACGCAATATTTGCCTCAAGCTTTATAGGAATACCGTCATTGCTGGTATAAATCGGTGTGCTCTGCACTTCCACGCTAAAAAACGTTTCTTCGATAATATTCTTTTCTTTGATGATTTCTGCAAAGCGTGCAATCTCACCATCACTTGCATCGCAAATCGCACAAGACTCATCACAGTCCAGAATAACTTCTTTTTCACACAAACCGAAATGCGGAAATTCACAACTACTCACGCCGACAAGCATCGGAATACCCCAAGCACGTGCCATAATCGCAATATGGCTAGTCGCACTACCCTCTTCCGTAACAAGTCCCGCAATTCCAGCTTCACGCATCAAAATCGCTTCCGACGGTTTTACCTCTTTTGCAAATAAAATCACTCCACGCGGAATATTTTTAAATCGGTTTTTCGAGTGCTCAGGTTTATTCAAAAGCTCATACAACACTTCGTCAAACGTATCTTTAAAATCAATCGCCCGTGCCTGCATGTACACATCATCTTGCCCGCTTAACATACCCAAAAGCTCACTCACCTTTTTGTTAAGCGTATGCTCGATGTTCATTTTAGTTTGACGCAACTCGTCTTTTATACTCTCAATAAAAGCAGTGTCTTCCAGCATCGAAAGATGCGTCTGTAAAATTTCCTTAGTTGTTTTTTGTGTGTCGATTTTCTCAAGCGATGCAGCGAGCCTCTCCCGCACAGTTTCGATTGCCACATCAAGTTTTTTTTCCTGAGCTGGAATTTCTTCTTCCGCGATAGAATACGCCAAAATCACCAGCTCTTTTTCTTCCGGTAAAACGTACGCCTTCCCAAGTGCAAGTCCTTCCGAAGCGGCAAGTCCGTAAACTTTTTTCATTATGCAATCCAGAATAATAAAGACAACCAGCGGTTGAATACATAATATAAATAATCAACCGCCTGCTTTGAATAGAAAATAAACAGTTAAAAAGCCTCGAAAACCGCTTCGGTAAACAAGGCTCTAAAATCGCGAAAAATTAATTTCGACCAGCTGCACCTTTTTCGAGCAAGCCGATAAATTCATTCTCGTACCACGCCTGTGAATACGGGAAATGGTTACGAATCACAGGACGAAGCTTAAACTCCGTTTTGTCCTTGCAATCCTCACAAACATCAAATTCTTTGATGTGCCAATAGTTTCGTCCAGTAATAGGATCAGTAATTTCTTTTCCGCAAATGTCGCAATAAAGTGCTTTCATTAGTAATCTCCTTAAAACTAATTATTTTATTATAACCGATAATTAAAAGTTTGTCGAGTAGTTTTCACCATTTTTTTCAAAATTTTTGCAAAAATTGAGCATGTTCCCCATTTAAAACCTGCCCAAGCTTTATTTTCAAAATCGCAGCAGACTTTGATTGACGTTCGAGCCGCGTCGCAAGCAATTTAGCCATAAAAACGCCGTAATGCGGATACGCCTCGATGAGATGAATAAATTTTATCTTCGGGATTTTAATCAATCTGCCTTCACCGATTGCAACAATCGTCGCAGTTCGCCTGTTATCGAGCAAAAACGCCATCTCGCCCAAAAAAATATCATCTGGCGTTAAAACCGTCAAAAGCTTATTTTGAACATAAACGGCAAACCGCCCCGAACAAATATAAAAAAGGTTCACCGATTCTTCGCCCTCGCGACAAACGATTTGCATGTGTTTGTACGGAAACACTGCCTGGTCTTTTAGGATTCTAGGGGTCAGGTTTGCCACGTTCCGCTGGTTTTCAATCTCAAACGAAACCTCATTGCCTGCATCATTGTACCGCAGATTTTGCACCATCTGCTCAGACATCTTGATGCCCATTCCATGCAAGCCTGGCTGAAAATCTCCAGAAAGCTGCTTTTTCCAGTCAAAACCCTTGCCCTCGTCCCGTATTGTCATACGCGTTTTTGCAGGCGAAATTTCATACTTTATATAAACCTTTTTTTTACGGTTAGCGGGATTTTTTAATCTTTCCGCAACTAAGTCCAAAATGTTTTTTCTATCCTTCAGCCACGCATTTTTTTCACTATAAGTTATTCCGCAATTCCCGTGCTCAACTGCATTCAGCAAAAACTCCATCATCGCGGTTTGAAAAGCCGCCCGCCCCATTTCATCAACACGGTTAGTGTTATAAAGATACGTACATAGCAAACTAGTATAAAATGACACTTCAAACGGGTCAGTTTCACATACAAAATAGCCCTGCTCGATTTCTTTCGTGTCAATTTTGGAGCGACGATTATACAAAAATCGCTCCTGATGCATCAAGATATTGACAATTTGCACGGCGTGAGCTTCAAATTCATTCCGAGTAACCACAAATAAAAAGTTTGCATTTTTTTGCTCTTCCAGCTCGTTTTTTTGAGCCCTTGTATCAACAATCCCGATAATACCGCCGAACAAAAGCCAAGGATCATCTTCGATAATTTTAAGACAAGCCGCCGCATCTGTATTTTTATCTCCGAAATCAAGAATTTTAATTTCAGGCAACTCGTACTTTAAAACCGAAACTGCGTTTTGAAACTTTGTAACTTGAAAAAATTCCAGTTTGCCGGCGGCAACTTCTTTCGCAGCCTTCGCCAATGCATTGACTGTGCTTGGAACCGTGCTTATAAGCGGAAACTTTTTCATAAAACTACGTCCTCAGTATTTTTTTTCATAAAATACCCTCTACATAACATTTTTCAAATACAAAAATAACAACTAATTTCAAAAAATTCAAATTTCATCCAGAAAACCGAAACATCAAACGCAAAATTTACTGCACATCACGATTTCGCACGCGAACCGTTCCCCACTTTATGTCGAACGCCCCTTCATCGCTCAAAAAAGCCGAAAGCTTCGAGTAACCCAAGTTTTGAATGTCGAAGTTCGGACATTCCTTCACAATGCGTTTATTTAACTCGCTCAATTTTATTTGACCGTTATTTTCTTTTAGAATTTTATTCACCAAAGTAAGTAGATAATTTTTGTCAACAGGAGCAGCCTTGTCGTCGAGAGTTAAAAAAACTTTCAAGCCATCATAAACCAAATTAACCCCGTGCAGACTTTCTAAAAAAGTCGATAACTTAGAAAATCCGTAATTTCGCACGTCAAATTCTGGGAAGCGTTTTTGAAGGTGAGAACCAAGCGTCGCAATGTTTACGCCCTGCTTGTCAACCATATTGCTTGCGTAGGCACTTTGCACAAACTCGCGGATTGCCAGCATAATTTCTTTTTTGTCGGTTATCATATAACCAGCGTCGTCTATTTCGGGTTTATTCACCGAAGCGTCGACCGAATCGCCATCGTCGGAAGTTGTTTCATTTTCGTCCGTCGTCAAAACATCGAGATATTTAAAAATCGTGCAGGAAGCCACGAAAGACGACGGCGTTTTTTCTTCGCCCATGCCGATAACTTCCATCCCAGATTCACGCAAGCGAATAGCGAGACGCGAAAAATCGCTGTCGCTTGTAACCAAGCAAAATGCGTCCACTGCTCCGCCATACAAAATATCCATCGCGTCGATAATCATCGCGGCATCCGTCGAGTTTTTACTGCCAGCATACCGCGACTGCTGAATTTGCAAAAATCCTGCGTCCAACAGCAATTTACGCCAGCTGGACAAATTTTGTGCTGACCAATCTCCGTAAATTCGCTTATAAGTAATGCGTCCATAGCCAGCAACCTCGCTCAGCACGCTACGCAAATACTTTGGGGAAATATTATCCGAATCGATTAAAATCGCAACTCTTTTTTCGTTTTCCATTGCTGAAGAATACCGAAAATTAAAGATAAAATCAAGAGGAAAATACAGCGTTAAATCAACGCAAGCTATCGTTTATTAAGACAACCAAACTTTTAGCTTTTTTGTCAACTCATAAAATTCATGCACTGGAAAACCAAGCACGCCAGTGTACGAGCCAGCAATTTTTTTAATGTAAAACGAAGCCTTTCCCTGAATGCGATACGCACCCGCAGCATCTTGCCATTCATTGCATTCAATCAACTTTACGATTTCTGCATCGGATAACTTGGAAAACCATACCTTGGAGCACTGCGTGGTAACAAGCTTTTTACCTTTTGCAACATTGCAGCCTGCAATCGACGTAACCGCGTAATGAGCCCGCCCAGAATACGAACGCAGCATAGCTTCAGCTTTTTCTTTTGATTCAGGCTTACCGTACATGGTTTTCCTGTCCAAAAAAATCATCGTGTCCGCTGCGAAAACGGAATCGTCACCCGTCAATGTGTCGCGGAATTTATCCAAAGCATAGTCCAATTTCGCGAGAGCTATCTTTTTCGACAAAGCCATCGGTGCAATGTTCAGAAAATGCAAGGGTTTTTCGTCAAAGTCGGAATTTAACAGAGAAAACTCCACAGAAAGCGAGCGTAAAATCTCGCTTCGCTGTGGAGAATTTGATGCCAAATAAAGCATAGTAGTCCGTCGATTACCTTACTTTGTCTTTTTTGGTGAGGTTCCAGACGTTTTCATGCCAGAAATTGCTTTTAGGACTTCCTGTGCACGATTGCGAACTGGAGTTACGTAACTGTAGTTGCTTGCAATGCGCATAACGCCCTCAACCAAACCAGTTTTGTCCTTCACGATACTTGCAACCTTTTCGTATGCGTTTAGGATTTCCAATGCAAGCGAGCTAGTCGGATTTACTGTGTCAAACTTCTTGTTAATCCAGTTAATCATTTCGAGACTATCGCGATCATCTTCAGCATAACCGATTTCTGACAAAGCTCGAACGGCAGCGGTAATAACAGCTGGCTCATTGTCCATGTACATAACCTGCTTTAAGCCTGATTTTGCTTCAGGGTTTTTGCTTTTTCCCAAAAGCTCGCAAGCTTTCATGCGGACATCAGGATAGTTGTTAATCAAACGACCATCTTCACGGACTGTTTTTGACAAACCGATAGTTGCCAAACTGTAAAGAGCTTGCTGAATATCGGCAGAATCGCGACCGTTTTCGAGTGCATTTTCGATGTACTGCAACGCAACAAACTTCGAATCACGCCCTTCAGTGTTCAACATTTCCTTAATAACAACACCCTCAACAGCATTCAAGTACGCCTCTTCAACGGTGATTGTTTCAACTTCCTGTGCAAAAGTACCAGACACAAGCACTGCAACAGCCAACAAAACCAACAAAATTTTCTTCATAAAAGTAGACCTCCTTCAGGTCGATTGTATAGATTATACTGCTATATTGTTACTTATTTTCGCTTGAATGTCAAGCCTCTCAAAAAAATTTTTTTGCTATTTGAACCTCGAAAAACATCAGTTTTTCGAGATAACCTTATGATTGGCGGTCTACAATTTTCCAGCCATTTTTTTGTCTTTCCAAAGTGTAAACGTAACGACGCTCTGTTCTTGTTACATTCATCATAACATTTACTGCCGTTGCAGAAGAAAACACAATGTCGTCCACTCGAATATTTTTGCGCGACGGCACAAAGATATACTTAAAATAATCATGCAACGTATTCAAGTTAATAGCATTAAACGCAAGCCCCTTCCCAGAAAGTCTTTTTGAAATGTCATTGAGGACAGTTTTGTCCGAATAACGCTCACGGTACTCATCCGAAAGATAGCCCAACCAAGCATCATAATCACTATTTTCAGTGATTTTATTCAATTCTTTTACCACAAGCTCAACTTCCAATTTTGTGTCGATATAGTCTTTTTTTGTGATAGTTACATCACCAAAAGTTGCAACAACAATGTCCTCAGGTTTCGGCTCAGGCTTTTTAGTTTCCTGCTTTTGCTGTGGCACAACCTGGACAACTGGCTTTGGTGGTTCTGGCTCAGGAACAACAACCACCTGCTCAACCTGAATAGGCTCTGGAGTTTCGGCAGCTTCATTCACCGTCTCGCACGAAAATAAAAGAAAACAACAAACCAAACACAAAAATATTTTTTTCATTATCGCATAACCCTCTTTGAAAAATTACCGTAAGATGTAACTTTCTAGAACACCTCGGATAACAACAACCTAAAACAAAAAATGTTTCACTAAAAAATATTTTTTAAAATAATTTATCAGTAAAAAATGTATCGATGATGTGCAAAAAATAATTTTACTAAAAATGCATAATTATTCTTAATTCACCGAAAGTGCAACTCACAGGCAACCGTTCGGTTGCCATCATGTGCAAAAGCTTTTTGGAATACGCTAATTGCCTCGACTGAACTTTGCTGGTATTCGGTTATTGCTTTCTATAAAGGTAGGGCAGAATGCGATTCTGCCCTGTGTATAAACTTAGCCGTTTACAAATTGCCTGAAATGCTTGAAAGTGAAATAGAATTGAAACGAAGATGCGTGTGATGCGAAGTTAAATTTTGCTATTTTGGCAAATAAAGTTTTTAGAGGCTAGCAATTTTTTAATGGCAGTGATACAATACGGATAATTTCATTAACAAGAGGTGTATTATGAAAATTGTAGATGTTTTGTGTGCAGAAGGTAAAACAGGATTTTACTTTGATGACCAAAAAGCGATTAAGCAGGGTGCAAAGCACGACGGCTTTTTTTATACTGGGAAACCAGTTACCGAAGGATTTACCGCAGTCCGCCAAGCGGGTGAAGCGATTTCGGTGATGTTTGTTTTGGAAGATGGACAAGTTGCTTACGGCGATTGTGCCGCAGTGCAGTATTCGGGTGCAGGCGGACGAGACCCGCTTTTCTTGGCAAAAGACTTTATCCCGATTATCGAAAAGCACATCAAGCCGCTTTTTGTCGGAAAGGAAATCGGCACTTTCCGCAAAATGGCACAGGACTTTGAAGCTCATAAAGTTGACGGCAAGCGAATGCATACTGCATTGCGATACGGTGTAACTCAAGCTATTTTGGATGCAGTTGCAAAATCACGACATATCACGATGGCTGAAGTTGTGGTTGACGAATACAAAACAGGATGCAAAATTCAACGCATTCCGATTTTTACGCAGTCGGGTGATGACCGATATGACAACGCTGATAAGATGATTATCAAGCAAGCTGAAGTTCTTCCGCATGGGCTTTTTAACAACGTCGAGGAAAAGACTGGCAAAAACGGTGAAAAGCTTTTGGAATATGTCAAGTGGTTGAAAAATCGCGTTGAAACAAAACGCATGTGCAAATGCTACACTCCGATTTTCCACATTGACGTTTATGGAACAATCGGCGACTTTACAAATAATGACATTCCCAAGATGACTGCTTATCTTAAAACGCTTGAAGAGGCAGCGGCACCTTTTAAACTTCGAATAGAAGGCCCGATGGACATGGGCGACCGCGAAAAGCAAATGAAAGTACTTGCAGAACTCACAAAGAGTCTTGACGATAATGGTGTGAAAGTTGAGCTTGTTGCAGACGAATGGTGCAACACACTTGAGGACATTCAGTACTTTGCTGACCACAAAGCTGGACACATGATTCAAATTAAAACACCTGACCTTGGCGGTATCAATAACACAATCGAAGCAATTCTTTACTGCAAAGAAAAAGGCATCGGGGCTTACTGTGGCGGAACATGCAATGAAACAAACCGCTCAGCGGAAGTTATCACGAACTGCTCTGTAGCAACGGGGGCTGCACAGCAACTTGCAAAACCGGGTATGGGCGTTGACGAAGGATATATGATTGTCAACAACGAAATGAACCGTATTATTGCTTTGGCAAACCGAAAGTAGTTGCACGAAAATATAAAACTGGCGGGGAAAATCTTCCCCGCTTTTTTTAAGCACTTATAAAAAATGCGTTTTAGCTTTGTTGAATTTTTTCCCATATAAAAAGCTCAATAAAATATTGCATTTGCCGAAAATATGATTTGGTGTTGTTATGAAAAAGCGGTTTTTATTTTGCGTGATAATTTTAATTCCGTTACTGCTCGGAAATACTCATAGCGGTACACGCGAAGGTACGACGGTTACGCGAATTCCCGTTTGGGTCTTTTTGGAAACGATGCCAGGTGCTACAAACGAAAATGCGCGTGCCTCATTGCCACCACGAAGAGCTCTAACCGAGTATTCCGCTTTTTTACTTTCAGGCTTGGTATTCGGTTGGGAATTCACCTATGTTCCGCTTGATAAAACACGTGCTGTTGATGAGTACTTCGAAATAAAACCGCACTATGAAATTGCTGCAAACGACGCGGCGTTACGCATCACTGACCTCACGCCACAGTATCCTTATCTTTACTGTTACGCGGAGTACACGGCAAGCGATATTCTTGCGAAGCGGCAAATAGCGTGGCAAAGCATTTCGTATCGTACAATACAAGGTAGCGGTACGGGCGAGCGAAGCGATGAAATTGCAGGCGTGTACACTGCATACATTAACGCAGCAAAAGATGCAGTACGACGTTATGCTCGAAGCGTCACAAAAAATAAACCGCGTGAAATTCACGGTCAGTTACTTATCCGCGACAATCCGCGACTTTTTATGAAAAGCGGTTTGTTCCATGCAAATCTTGAAATGTACATCTATGTCGAAAAAATAATTCCATACACAGTTTTTTAACTTGCATAGATTTTCTTTTATCTAAAACATAAAATTCAAAAAGAAATTATTTGCAGCGTTAATCACCAATGTCATCAGTCCGAGCATAATCATCGAAAGACTTGCTAACCTAAGATAATAATTTACATTTCGCTGCGGCATAATTGCGTTGCATGCTTTTGCTATATACTCACAAAGAAAAAGTGAAACAAATGCAACTACGATAATTATCAAAAGCTGCAACAACGATGTAGCTTCAAAGAGAACGAAAAGCAAAAGCCCAAACGAAAAGTTTTTTTCGTATTTACCAATTACTGCATGCGGAAAAATTTTTGCAAGTAAAATGTCGGCTGCAAAAAAAAGTGCGGTAGCAACAAAAGGCATAAAATACAAAAAATTAAAAAATATATACTTTTGCAAAAGGTAAGTTATAACTGCAATAAATAAAACAAGACAAAAATTTTTAACGTAATACTTCAAATCAAATTTACTGTGCGAATGCATTAGAACTCGCTCCAAACCTAGACCATGCACCAACACAATTGAAAAAATAAAGCTATATACCACAACCATTAAACTTCAACCATCCTAGTTATTAAAATCTGTAAACGAAATTGCTCTTGCCTTTCGCACAGAAAAATAAATCCATAATGAAACAGCCAAAAGGAAAAATGCTCCAGCATTTGTTCCAAAAAAGCGAAATGCCAAAAATGCTTCTGGAATAATTGTGAGCGAAAACAAACCTGAAGGAATTAAAAATGATACTGAGCCAAAATACATAATTTCGCGAAGCAATGAAAATAGCAAAAAGAAAACCGTATAAAACACAATTAACGAAAACGACTGATAGTCTTCATCGTATTCAGCAACGCACAAAATCAAAATATAAGAGACTGCAGTAACATAAATATAAAATCGCAACGTCAATTCCGCAACTGGAAAAATAAGTGATGCAGTCAACGAAAACACTGTAGTACAAGCCATAACAAATAGGCAGGTAAATATACGTTTACCTATTTCACTTTTTATATAGATAAGCTCGCATATTTGTTGTGAAAGTAAATATGCAAAAAACAAAAGCCAGAGTTCGGCTGTCAACAAAAGTCCGTAACCGAAGTGCGACGAGCACGGCACTAACGGTAATAAGCCCAGAATAAAAATTAAAGAGTTTTTTTTCATTGTGCCTGCTCCAATAGTTTTTTTAGATTTTCTTCTGTCCGTAAAATCGTTGATGAAAGGACAGTTACTCTTGTGTTTTCTTTACCTAAAAGCCCAAGATACGTAACACTGTTATCATTGTTATCGCTTACGAAAACTGCATTTGCCAAACCAGCATCAGTGAAAACAGGCTTAATAAAAACAATCAATTCTCCATCGCTGTACTTTAGTAAAAACGCTTCAACTGAAAGAGAGTGAATACTTTTTTTACTTGCATTTGCAAACGTATCCGAAAGCGGAGATAACGAAGTTATTTTTATATTACGAAATTTCTCTGAATAAACGGTCAGCTCTCCGTTGAAAAAAGTTTTGAGTGCTTTTTCAAAACTCATTTTATTGAAATTCTGTGCCAAAAGTGACAAGGCAATTACTATGATTGAAAATACTAAAATGAGTGCAAAAATAACCGAGTATTTAATCAGTATTTTTTTATGCGACTTTTCCATAAAGCTTCCTCAACGACATACTAAAAAATTTTGATTCAATGTATAAAATCAACGGTGAACAAATGTTTGCAGCGATAATTGCAAGTGCAGCTCCCGCAGGAAATCCGCCAGGCCCGCAAATAATAAATGTAACTGCGGACAAAATCAAGCCATAGATAATTTTCCCAGCTTTTGTGTGAGGTAAGGTAGAACTTTCGCCTGCAACAAAAAAAGCATAAAAGAAAATTCCGCCAGTACAAAATGCGGACAACACATCACCTGAAAAAAAACTGCCGTCAATTTGGTTCATCGCAAATGTCCACACAAATAATCCATAACCAACAATAAATGTAACCGAAATTATTTTATCACCAACATCGTGTGCAAATAAAATGGCCGCCGAGATCAATGTCAGCAAGTTGTATCGCAGAGCTGGAATAGTCGACACATTTTGTAAAAGCATATTTGCATAGCCTTCAGGGATTATGATGCCAATGTTGCCAAATATATAGTTCAGTAGCGAAGTTATTGTTTTGTCGTTTTTAATGGCCCCACTTATCTGCAATGTTGAAAGCATGTTACCGTGAGATTTCAAAAGTGTAACGTCATTAAGACTTTGTGGAAAGCTAGCTGGAAAAGAAATGTACAGTATTGCAACTGTGCATGCAACGGTTGAAAATACATTTGAACCGAAACCGCCAAACATAATTTTGATAAAAAAATATGACGTGGCGACAAGGCAAAAAAGAATTAGCGGATTGTAATTCATCGGAATACAAAACGCTATCAATACAGCTTCTGTAATTAACGTTATATCAAACCAATTTTTGCTGTTATTAATTTTGCCTGCAATAAAGCTCACAGATAAAATCGCAAAAAGATTCACAGCGATGTTTAACATTATCCTAAAGTCTTTTTGCAAAAAAAATAAAATCATCTGAATAGCTAAAAGAGTCAGAATTATGATATGTTTTTTAGTCAAGGATATTTGCGAATAAGCAAAAGGTGCAAATGCAAAATTTTGTCTTTTCATAAATATTTTTCCTCCTTTGCTTTTGCAATTATGTCTGCAATCGGTAGACGCGACGGACAACATGAAGAGCATACATTGCAGTTAATACAAGCTCGCAACTGCATTAAAACTTCTTCGTTAAAATCGCCTTGCCGAATTTTTGTAATCATCAACGAAGGATCTAAATTCATCGGACAAGCATTTGCACATCTTCCGCAATGGGCACAAGGATGCATAAAAAATTTTTCAATCTCGCGCGTCGGAATTACCGTAATCGATTTCATCATGCAGTGAATCGGAGTGTCAAAATTTTCTCCGACTGCTCCATTTAAAAAACCATTTATAATTAACGATGCACGGCTAACTTGCAAGCCACCACATTCTTCTAAGAGATTGCCGATGATAGTGCCAAATCTTACTTTCAAAAGCTGTTTGTTTTTTAACGCTTTACCCGAAAGCAAAATATATGAACCTACAAATGGACGGTCTTTAACAATAGCTTCATAAACGTAGATTGCAGTTGACGGCAAAATGCTAAAAGTCGGTTCAGCTTTACGTTTAGTTAAATCATAAAACGGATAAGTATTTTTCACTCGAGTAAAAACAACTTCAGTAAAATCAAAAAGCTGAGTAATTTTTTCGATTGTTTCTTTACTTAGTTTTTTTGTGATAAAAATTTCAACACAAGAACATTCCAAAATACGAGCAACAATACTGACGCCCTCAAGTACTTCAAATAAAAAGTTTTTTAAAATCTCATGTTCTAAACCGCACGACTCATCAAAATCAAACATCGTAAATTGTAGATGCCGCACGTCTAATCGCACTGCTTCACGCAATGCTGTTGCAAGTGGCGTAAAAGGTTTTTTCGTAACAATCAAACCTTTTTCGTCGATAATGTGCAGAAGCGAAACTACGCCAGTATTCCGCCAAGTATAATTCGATTCGCGTTTTCCCAGCATATTAAAACGCCCTTCCAAAAATACCGATACGCACTGCATCGTGCTGCCGTAACCAGTTTGAAAGGTGCAGACATCTCCGATAATTCCAGGAATGGGCGAGCGTATATTTGTCGAGTTTTTATCTGCAGCACGTGCAATAATTTCTCCTTCTTTAACATACTGCCCGTATGTTACAACTGGAATTGCTTTAATGCGGTCAATGGCAATTGGAACAAGTGCTTTTTTCGGTAAAAAAGCATTTCCTGAAAAAGGAACATTTGTACGTAACACAGAAACAGCTTCGCCGTTTTTTCTAAAATGTATTATCTCTTTCAATTTATAAATCCCTAAAACTTTTTATATTTTGTGATCGGACACTTGGCATATTTTTTATGCAACACAAAATAATTCCGCCAATAACAATAACGCCAATCACAAAAATAATAAATCGATACAAAGTACTATCGTATTGAAGTTTTGTTTTTTCATTTGAAAAATACACAAAGCCTTTTTGTTCCAGCATAATTGCATACAATGAATTGCTTTGCGAAAAAGTTTTATCTGAAAAAATCGAAAAACATTTTTCGATAAAATCGTTATCAAACTCCAAAACTTTATGTTTAACTTCAACGAGTTTTCCGTTGCTATCAACAAAGTCATTATAGTAGATTGACGTTTCGTGTTCAAGTGTTGGAGCTTTGTCGACTCGCGTGTAATCCAACGCTGCATTTGTCCAGCAGTCTGACACAAAATGATAAAGCCCTGCACAAAAATCATCTGACTGCATTGACATATTTTTCGCAGTAAAAAAACTGTCAGCAGAAAACGAAGGCGTTTTAAATGTTTGCGAAACAAATGACAACGTGCGATTATTTTCGTATGCTCGATTATTCAAAATAAGGGACGCAACACACAAAAGCGAAATTGCAATCAACGCAATAAAACTCACAGCAAAAAAATGCTCACATTGAAAAAAGCTTTTATTTTCGAAAAGCGAAAATACCGAAAGCTCACCACGCTGCTCAGTTTTTCTTCTTTCACTCTGATGCAATATTTTTAAATCTCGTATGAAAAGAATCGATGTGAGAAAAAATAAAACCGTTATGTAAAATAGCAACAATGATGTTTTGCTATTTACCCAAGTTGTCAAAGGAAGCAAAATACCGACAGCAAAAACAAAGCAAAGTAGCCAATTGTTTTTTAGCCGCTTTTTGATATTTACAACTTTTGTGTCCAAAAGATATAACCAAAAAAATAAAGCATATAAAATAAAAATTGTCGCAACGGTAAAAACAAAATCTTTGGTAAAAAAAATGCTCACTAAAAAAATAATGCCATATCCAAAAAAGGAAAATTTATTATTCGATAAAAAAAACAAAACCAACCAAAAAATACTACATATCAAAAACGAAACAATATGCGGTAAAAAATTTTCTTCCACAAAAAATTCATCGGTGTATTTATGCAAAAAAAAGTATAAGCGAATTATTGAGAACGGATTGCGTGCTAGCTTTATGTATACTGTCTCAAAATTATCATCGAAAAAAAACCATCGCTTATAAAAATTTTCATCCGTGAAATATGTAGCCGTTCTTTTATTGTTGTTATCAAAGCCAATGAGCGAATGCAAACTTTCACTTGTTACGCTCCCCGGAAATTTTTCCTGTAGCTGTGCAAAAAATTTAGCATCGGCGGAGTGGTTAGCAATTTTTGCCTGTAAAAAACCGTCGAGTTTTATTTTGGGAAAAGTTACGATGTTACAAAAAATCAACATCAAGGCAGCCAAAATAAAACCTAATATAAACGGTTTCACAAGAAGGTTGTTTCGCATTGGAAAATTACCGCGTCAGCCATATAAAGCTAAAAAATATTTACACAAATAATCGCTGCAAAAAATCCGATTAATGCACCGACACAAACTTCCTGCTTTGTGTGTCCATTGACTTCACGAACTGGAGAAAAGTCAAACCCCAGTTTTTCCGACATCTTGCCACCAAGCGAGTTTAACGTCTTTGCCTGAATTCCGCTTGAAAGGCGGACACCGACCGCATCGCGTATAACGATAGTTGCCAAAAAAAAGGCGATAATAAACAAATTGCTGTTGAAGCCCTCGCTAAAACCGACTGCAAGTGAAAGAGCTGCAACGACGGCACTGTGACTCGATGGCATACCGCCAGTGGAACCGAACTTTTGGAAAAGCTGTCTTATCTTTTTATCGGGCGATTGAATAAATGCAATGAGCGACTTCGCCAACTGACAAATAAACCATGCTGAAAATGCAGACCAGAACACATAACTTCTAAAAAGTCCTGCAAGCTGTGAAAGTGTTTCGCGTAACATATTTTACTATATACACTTTTTTTTATTATTTTTCAAGCAGGGTGAGAACTACTTGTAAATTCCTGAGCTTGCTTTGACGTTATATTATATTTTTCTTTTTTAAATATTTTACGTACTCATCATCATCTATAACTTCATCATAATTACTTTTAACTTTTCCAAGAGCATTATCTTCCATTAAGTCTGTAAGAAATTTTTTAAAGTCAGGAGAGTCTTCAACTAGTCTATCTAGTGTCTCCCAATCAATATTTTCATTGTATCGTGCAGTACAAATTATTTCTGATTCATTTATATTTTCTGCACTCAATTTGATTACACCAATTCCGAAAGCGTTAGTCAGTCGTTGTAATTCATTTTTAAATTCTAAATCTTCATCTATTTTAAGGCAAACTAAATATCCTTCATTTGCCCAACTGGAATTCGAAACAGCTTGAAAAAAGTATTGCCTCAAATTTGAATAATTTAAATGTTTTTTCATTTCAAATGAAAATAATTTTATCGAGTTTACATTTAATGATTTTTGTAAATCCATTGTTACCTTTGAATAATCACTGAAAGGATAGTAAACTCCAACTAAATCTGGATGTAACCATTCATTATAGCCTTTTGATTTCCTCGCGGAATTTTCTTGATAAATTGTTTTTGTGTAACAATTGAAATGCGGATTTGTATAAACATATTTTACAAGTAAAGGGTGAAGATCTCTTTCATTAAAGTTGCTCGTGCTATTTTTTTCTACCTCAATCTCTTCTTTTTTTTCAATTTCGTCTTGAATTACTTCAGAGCTGATATTCAAGCTCCTCAATAGAAATCTCGAAGGTCTTTTTGAAACTTGAATAAACTTGCTTTCTGAATTATTTTCCTTTATGTCCATATATAATCTTGCACCGATTGTTGCTGCTGGAGTCTTTCCTAAACTTCCAAGTTTAGCATTCAAGTTAAGTTCTAAAGCTTTTTCCCAAATCTCTTCAGGCGACATTGGAATTTGAGTTTTGTTAAAAACGTCGGTAATTAAATTTATAAAAGTGTATGATTTTTCCATTTTGCATTCCTCATCATATTTAACTTCTAAAGCACGCGAGTAGCACGCCACCATAACTTTTCAGATTATATCACAAAATACCGCAAGTTACAATCCGAGATAAAATCAATTAAAACGGTAAAGCTATTTGTTAGGTTAAAGCTATTTGCCAGAGCGTATTTAGCTTGTGGCACAAGTAGGGCGAATGTAATTCGCCCCGTGGATAAACTTTAGCCGTTTACAAATGCAAGATACTTTTGTTCAGGATGTTTTATTTTTTGAAGGTGATTGAGTCGCAACAAAACGTCTTGTTTTTTTTTGTACTTCGTGGTATGATGTCGGACTTAAATAGTTTTGGCGGCACGATTGACTGCGAGGTATTTATGGCTAAGGCAATATATGATGAATCAAAAATAAAAACGCTTAGTTCGCTTGAACATATTAGGCTTCGCACTGGTATGTATATCGGACGGCTAGGTAACGGAGATAATCCAGATGACGGTATTTATATTTTGGTCAAAGAAGTAATTGATAATTCTATTGATGAGTTTATAATGGGAAACGGAAACCGCGTCGATGTTGCCATTGCAGATAACAAAGTGAGTGTGCGTGACTATGGACGTGGCATTCCGCTCGGAAAAGTTGTCGAGTGCGTTTCGATTATTAACACTGGAGCAAAATACGATAGTGAAGTGTTTCAGTTTTCAGTCGGTTTAAATGGCGTCGGTACAAAAGCTGTGAATGCTCTTTCAAAATGGTTTCGCGTTGTTTCAGTTCGCGATGGAAAATGTTTTGAAGCGATATTTGAACGAGGCATTCTCAAAAGTGAAAAAGCAGGAAAGGTAAAACCTGAAATAAAAAATGGAACGCTAGTTGAATTTATTCCTGATGATGAAATTTTTCCTGATTACAAATTTAATATAGACTTTATCGAAAAGCGAATTTGGAATTATGCGTATTTGAATACTGGACTTACATTGTCGCTCAACGGAAATACGTTCAAATCCGAAAACGGTTTAGTTGATTTGTTGGCTGACAACATTGGAAATGAAACGCTTTATGAAGTTTCGCACTTTACCGAACAAAAATTGGAATTTGCTTTTTCGCACACGCATAATTATGGTGAAACATATTTTTCATTTGTTAACGGTCAGTACACTTCCGACGGTGGCACGCACTTGTCGGCTTTCAAAGAAGGTTTGGTAAAAGGTGTAAATGCATACTATCGCAAGAATTACAAAACGGAAGATATTCGAGAAGGTTTGGTTGCAGCAATTTCTGTAAAAGTGCAGTCACCAGTTTTTGAAAGTCAAACAAAAAATAAACTCGGCAACACGGAAATTCGCAGTTGGATTGTAAATGACACAATGTCGGCAGTTGTTGAATGGCTGCAAAAAAATTCGGATATTGCAAAGAAGCTTGAAGAAAAAATTATCTCGAATGAAAAACTTCGCACAGAGTTGACGGCTATAAAAAAAGAAGCCCGCACCGCCGCAAAAAAGATTTCAATCAAAATACCGAAGCTCAAAGATTGCAAGTTTCATTTGGGCGACAAACAATACGGCGAAGATTCGATGATTTTTATAACGGAAGGCGATTCAGCTTCAGGTTCAATGGTCGCATGTCGGGATGTGTTGACGCAGGCAATTTTTTCTCTTCGCGGAAAGCCTGCAAATATGTACGGAAAGACACGTTCTGAAATTTACAAAAATGCTGAGCTTTATAATCTTATGATGGCACTCGGTATTGAAAATGACACGGAAGGATTACGCTATTCAAAAATAATTATCGCAACAGATGCCGATAACGACGGCTATCATATTCGCAACTTAATGCTCACTTTCTTTTTGCTTTATTTTGAAGAGCTTGTTACAGGCGGAAGAGTTTACATTTTGGAAACGCCGCTTTTCCGTGTCAGAACAAAAAAGGAAACGTGTTATTGTTATTCTGAAAAAGAGCGAGATGCGGAAGTGAAACGTCTTGGTGCCTCAAGCGAAATCACGCGCTTCAAAGGACTTGGTGAAATAAATCCGAGTGAGTTTAAACAATTTATCGGTTCGGATATTCGTTTGTTGCCTGTGAATACACAAGCGGTAAAAAAAGTTTCACAAGTTCTGGAATTTTATATGGGAAAAAATACACCAGAACGTCGAGACTTTATTATGAAAAATCTTTTGGAAGAAATTGACGCATAAACTTCAAAGAATAAATACACGCAATTTCTGTGCAAGCATTTGCATAATTGTTTTCACTGCGCTAAATGTGGCTTTGAGAGTAATTGCGTTTCGGCTAACTTTCAAAATAGTGAAAGTATTCCGCAACTGCATACTCTAATCTAAACTGCTTGAAATGTTCTGGAAGCGTTTTGATTCGAGTACTTTTGCCTTTAATCAAATCGATTGCTTTTTCTGCTATCGCCGCATAATCGGACTTTGCAACAACCGCACCACAATCAGGCGTAATATGTTTTTTCATATCGCCAGTTGAATCCGTCGTTACAACTTTAGTTCCGACAATAAGTGATTCATATAAAACCAATGGAAAGCCTTCGTAAATAGATGACAATAAAAAAAGGTCGGCACGCTTCGTATATTTGTATGGATTAGTTTTTCTGCCGAGTAAAAAAACATTATTTTGCAAATTGTTGCAGGCGATAAATTGCTCGATATTTTTTTTCTCTTCGCCTTCACCAATTATAAAAAGCCGTGCATCAATTTCCCGAATAATAATCTGAAATGCTTTTAGCATCGTGATGTGATCTTTTGCATTAAATAATCTTCCAACAGTAACGAATCGAACCCCGTCATAATTAACAAATTCTTTTTCGGTGATTTCTTCTTGAGCTTTATCACATATCGCATTAAAGTCAAAATAGTTATATATTATTTTAATATTATTCTTTTTAGATGGCAAAGATTGTAAAATTGAATCTTTTACGCTATCAGTAACTGCAATGATTTTCTTTGCACGTGTATAAGAAAGCTTTGCCCAAAGGTATGTAAAAAGTCCTGCACCATAAAGACCTCTCGTATTTACAAAAGTTTTTGTGCTGTGCTCAACTAACAAATAGTGACTCTTTTTAAAAACCCACGGGACAATGAGGTTAGGTACTTCACCTTGGCTAATGACATAAAGTTCAGGTGGCAGTTTCCGTTTCAAGTCTTTTAAGTTTTTAATACCATCTAAAAGTTGCCTTGGAAGAATACCGCCACCTACTTCAAAAATATTTTCGTTTGGTATTTCCAAAAGAGAAAGCAACTCACCGCCTTTTTGGACACATGCTACATACACATTGCAATCATTTTTGCAGTAGTTTATAAAATCAACTGTTAAACGCTCAATACCGCCTGTCCAAAAACCATAAGTAAAAAAAAGCAAATGTTTCATTTTGATTTATTTCGTCTTAATATTTCGCTTTTGAATTAAACGCACAACACCATATGGAAGAATTGATTTAATCGCTCTTTTTATAAATACTTTAACCCTATTCAGTAGCGGTGCAGGCAAGATAATAAAATTAGCAATCTTTTTAGAAAGCTCATACGACACTTCAATTTTTTCAGGATGCTGAAGAGGAAATGGCATAGTTTTTAATTTTGCAAAATCATTTCGTTTTTCCGCAACGTGCGTACCATCAACGTCAAAACCGATATTCGCAATCATATTTACCGAAGGCGTAATTGCAAGTTGCTCATTTAGTTTGCCCTGTATTCCCCACTGAAATCCCCACGCAGAATAATTTGCACTTGCAGTTATCTGAGCTTCCTTTGCAATTAGCTTGGATTCGGCTGGGTCTTTGGTAAAAGCAAGTAGCTTTTGGTACAACTCTCTTTCTGCAGGAAAAATTGCATCTGCATTAAAAGCTTCAACTTCGCGTTTCCAAGTTGCCCAGCCCCAGATACCTCCGCCAGTGGTAAAATAATAACTTTGCTTTTTCGAATGATATTTAGTAATATTATTTCGACCAGAAATCATTCTAATATTTGTATTATCGGCATACTTTTGTAGAAGCTCCTCGCAATATGGAAAAAAAGATAAATCAGGATAACAGTCATCTTCCAGTATTATTCCTGCCTCAACATTAGAAAAAAACCACTTCAGTGCATTTGTAACGGCATACTTACAGCCTGCGTTTTGCTCTAAAAATCTTGTTTCAACATTGCAATCCCAATCAACAGAAGCTAAAATCCAATCTCGCACTTCATTACATTGTTGTGCTTCACCAGCAACACTAATTCGCGGACCATCAGCCGCAATAAACAACTGCCTCGGTTGTATTTTCCGTATTTGTGAGAACACCCTTTGTGTAGGAGCTAAACGTTTAAAAACAATAAATAAAATAGGTACATCAAACATTCGAGTTCTCCACTACAGGTTTACCTATATCAATATCAGAATTACGCATTGCATAACCTTCATTCTCAAAACCGCCACTTGACAAAAAAGTTAATTCTCCAAAGATAACTTTATTATCTGCATGATAAAAATCAACACGCACAAAAGGGAAAGGCTTTGCAAGCTTTTCTGCATAATCAAACATTACATCTATGTTCTGCGGGATTTTTGATTTAATTGCATCATCTAGTTGCATTTCTTCTTCGGTCGGTTTCAGATAAAAAAATTCTGGATGATATTGTAGCTGCCGATCAAAATAGAAGTACTTCGGTTTCCCTGTTGCACGTTCCGTGCAAAGCATAACACATTCAGGTACCCCATTAACACAAAAAAACTTATAGTCTTCTGGTACTGTGTTATCTTGCGTTTTGATAAATTTTTCCGCAATAATTTTTTTATTTATAAATTTATACTGTGTTTCTGCATATAGCTTCCAATAATCTTGTTTTAACCAAGCCGCAAGCTTTTTTTTTGTTTCATCAACATTTAACTTTGACTTATCTCTGCAAATGATATTATATCCACAGCCATGATTACATTTTAAAACGAATTGATTAGGCAAGGCGTCAAAGTCAATTTCATCTGGACTACTCCACACACCTAAAAGCTCGTTCAAAATTTCTTCGCAACCAGCCCTCTTGATATAATTTCGCACCAAATATTTGTCGCAGCACTCGGTTACAAGCGGATTTTTGTAATACGTATTTAACTTCAAATACTGCTCTTTTTCATTTAAGCTTTTTGGATTTTTCAAATCAAGTTTCATACCAAGTGTTTTCTTATAAAGTCGCTTAGTTGCGTACACTGGTGCTACTGTAGATAAAAACTTTCTCCAACACTCTTTATCTTTCATTAACCAACTATACGGTTTCCCTAATATGGGTTTTAAAATCTTTTTTATTGTTTTATTCATGTTTTAACATTCCTATTTTTATAGTATATACATATGCTATATACTTTCAAGCATTTTATTTATGTCAGTGTTACTATAAATAAATTTATTTACATCCTGCATATTTAGAAATCGATTTGCATCATTAAAATTTTGATAAATCGAAAAATTGGTAGGCGATACATTGGTCAATCGTTTTATTTTACGAATACATTTATTAAAAATGTTGAACACATTTTGAAATGGTCGCTCATAGTGCTGTTTATTGAAACCAGCGATAAATGTTTTTTGATCTATTTTATAGTAGTTCACCAAATCCCAAAAAAACATCAATCTACGCTTTCTGTTATCTTCATCCATGCCTAGTATAAAATTGTACACAGCATAAAAAACAGCAGTTAAATTCTCTTGTTTATTTAAATCAAATTCATCTGGTAGAGTAATATCGGTATAATTAAATTTTGTAAATATACGAATTGCACTAGCAAGGTATAAATGGAATGCACCCAATGTGTAACTCGTATAATGATACATAAAATCATTATAGTACTCGTTAAACTTATTGTGTTCATTCAATAGCTTTTTAAAATCATCAAGACTTGCATGTTCGTCAAAAATCAGTCCATGACTTTGACCAGAACTTGTTCCGACCCAACCTATCGGAATACTGCAATGCAGATACTTATCTTCGCATAGACAACCAAGCAAGCCCAAATAAATATCTTGAGTGATATTGTTTTGAATTATTTTGGAAGTTTGGTTTCGTCGAGCTTTTTCCAAAACACTACGATGAAATATTGATGTAGTATACATTTGAGGTATGTCAAAACATTTACTTCCATCGCGATAAAGTACTTCTTTGAGTATACCTTTACATGATAAAATGCGAATTTCTGCTGTAGCATTATAACCTATGAAACTGTTTCCATACGTTTCTATAACATCTTTATTTTCCCAAAAATAATATGCACGATTTGATTTTATGATGTTGATATTTTTTTTTGCGGCAATATCAATTAACTTATCAAGTAACTTAAAAAAATAAGGCATAACGCCATCATCGCTACCAATACCGTATACCCATTCTCCTTGAGCATGCGAAACGGCAAAATCCCAATGCTCGCCAAGAGTAAGCCGTGTTTCAGGCTGAATGACTTTAACTTGCGGGTTTGCTTTTAGCGTTTCTAAGTACTCAGAAGTTCCATCATCGGAGCAATTATTACTTATGAGTAATTCATAGTCTGTATAATTCTGAGATATAATAGTTTCGACACAAGTCGGTAAATACTCCATACCGTTTAAAGTCGGAAGTACTATTGAGTATTTTATATTTTTTGACATTCTTAACTCCTCAAAGGTGTTATAACAATCTGGATAATATGTTATTCAACGCAGTGCTATAATCATACTTCGGTATAAATCCAACACGCTTTGTTAATATAGTATTATCACCGATAATATTCAACGGCTGATCAGTTAAAGCATGGTGAATCTTCAATAGATTTTCTTTGTGTAATTTTTTTGCAATCATTTTTGCATAGCTTTCCAAAGTGATGCCTTCACCTGTACATACATTGACATTCCCAACAATATCACTATCCAATAATTTTACAAATGCAGCTGCAATATCTTCCGTGTACATATAGTCTCTTTTTAATTGTCCAAAATTTACAACGGCAATTTCATTTTGTAATAAGCGATTTATTATATAGGCAGTTAGCCTTTCCTGTTTCTCATCATGACCATAAACGTAAAAAATTCGTCCCCATGCGTATGATATATTATTCTTCTCGGCGAAACTTGAACATATCATATTAAGTTCATGTTTTTTTTGTGCATACAAACTTCTTGGTTTTATCGGAGCATTTTCCTTTAACGGTTCATCAGAAAAATCATACTCAAAACAAGTTCCAGAAAATACGGCTCGCTTTCCTCCGTTCGCACAAAATGCTTTTAGCATAAAAAAACTTGCATCACATAAATCATTGTTCACCGAAGCAGATAAACATCCATTCCCTGTAATCCATGCGAAGTGTAATAAGTACTGAGGTTTATGATGTTTGAAAAAATTTTCAACTTGATTGTGATTTAACAAATCGCAATCTTTACGTGTCAAATCAATAACTTCAAATCCAGCCATTTGTAAAGGTCTTTTGGCTTCTTTACCTATGAGACCAGTAGAGCCAGTAAGTACAACTTTTTTCACAGACGCTGCTCCGCTAAATTTTCAATATAGTTTTCAAAAGCACCAATTTCGTAAATTAAACTCACAAGCTCATAACAAAGCATGCAAGTACATCAAGACATTTATTTTGGCACATTAACAATATGTTGCAAACACGCAACATATTTACTTAAACATAACTCGAAACTGAATATACCAAGATTATAAAAAACTTTCAATCAGTTTTTAAAATTATTGCTTTGTGAAACGGTCAAGCTTTTTCGCTTTTACGCTTCGAGCCTCAACCGCCACGGACGGCATATAAATAAAACAATAACGAGTTTTTCAAAAGTGTAATTTTTGAAAAACTCCGTCAATTTGTGAATCAGCGTAGAACTAAAAACTTCCCAGTGTGGCGAAAAACCTTTTGCGGCCAAATCGCCGCACACCGCAACTTGGACGGTTGCCGCACTGCTTTTTAAAAGCGGTGTGCGTCCTTTCGCCTAAAATGCAAGAAGCGTAAAAGGCAAAATTGTACTTTTGTGTACATTTGTTTACTGGAGGGCATCTTTAACAACTGAGGTTTTTATAGGTTGCCTAGACTTTTTTTTTATTTTTTGCTAATATATTTCGGTTAGGTGTGTATCGCACAAAAGGAAAAAAAACTAGAGGAAAATTATGCCAACTCCAGAAGAACAAGAGCTATATAATGGTCGACTTGAAAAATACCAAGGTGAAATTGATAGATTGGTTTCGCGTGAAGAAACTATTCTTTTGCTTGCAAAACAGGACGATGTAACGGCTGCATATAAATATTTAGTTCTCGCGGAAGATATGTTATGCCTTGCAACGATGCACCTTGCAAAACATAAACTTTCGCTTGCCATCATTAAAAGCAAGAATGAAGTTTCATTGAATGATGCACGAAAAGCTTTGTATAAAAGCATTATTTATCTTGAAAATATCGTTACTGATTTTATTGATGCTCCATTTTCGGATTACAAAGACAAAGTGGCTGGCATCGCAAATATCAGTATGAAAGAACGTTACTATCTCATTCGGAAACTGGGCTTGGCGATTGATATGGTTATCGATGCATACGGAGATAACACAAAATGGCGATGGTCGTTTGTTGAGCTTCAGGGGCGTTTTGCAACTATTGCGAAAAATATCGTTGATTTGAAAGATGCGACCGAGAACGGGCTTAATCCGTATTCGCCTGATTACGAAACCACTGTGTTTCATTTGCGTTTGACAAAAAAGCTTTTGCAAAAATCCGCAGACCAGCACCGTGAAAAATATGAGCTTGCAACTGGCGGTGGTACTTCGGAGGACTTTAAGCGTGCTATAATGTATTTGAACGCGTTGAGGCGGCTTCACCTTATCTTAAATGAGCATGGTGACGCAGAGGAAGTAAAACGCAAAATCAGCATTTGGCAGGAAAAGCTCGATAAAGATGCAAAAAAGCGTGAAGACAAAAGAAAACGCTCCGTATAAGTTATGAATACAAATCAAGCACAAAAAAGTACAGAGATAACTAGCCTCGTTTCAAAAAAGCTGATTCTCAGGATGTTTGAGGCGTTTTCGATTCAACGCTGGAATGATTTTATCCGTCCGCTTGAACTAACCGAAATGGATAGAGCAGGCGAGAAGATGTTCCTTGCGTTTTTTATCGGAAAGTCCGAAGAAAAAAAAGGTAACTTTATTCGCTGGAATGAGCTAATCGAAGGAGCTATTTTTGAAGTGCTTCGACGCACTCTTTTGAGTGATATTAAATCGCCTGTTCAGCGGATGATTCGCGAAAAATTTCCGAGCGAAGCAGAGAAAATAAATCAGTGGATTTTTGACCAATACATTCCGCTTATTCCTGACAAAAATTTTTTGGAAAATTTTTCTGACTATCTTTTTAAGCAACCTGAAAAAAATGATCTTACAAGGCAAGTTTTGCGTGCTGCACACAAGTATGCAACTGTACGCGAGTTTGAAATTCTGCGTATCGTAAATGAAGCTGAAAGGCTTGGAAAAATCGAAGAATATTTAAAATATGATATGGCTGAATTTAACGAGCTTGAAGGTTTGCAAGATTTTTTAAACAAGGGTAAATCGTACAAGTTAATTATTGAGCTAGAGCGTTTGCGTTTTCAAGAACGCTGGAATCAAACGCCGCGTGTGCCGAAAACTTCTGTGCTTGGTCATTCGTTTTTTGTTGCGATGATTACGTTACTCATAAGTAAATCGCTAAACTTTCCTGAATATCGTCAATACAATAATTTTTTTGCGGCTCTTTTTCACGATTTACCTGAAGCAGTTACGCGGGATATTATTTCTCCTGTGAAGCGGGCGACTGGTTATTTTCCCGAAGCGATAAAGCAAATCGAAGACCTCGTCATGGGTGAAAATTTGTTTCCGCTTATGGATTGTTTTTACATTCCTGAAGTCATGCACTATCTGGCGGACGAATTTGAAAACAAGGCTTTGGTCAACGGGAAAACAATTGTCTGTGACTTTAATGCTTTGCAAACACAATACTGTACGCCTGAGTTTAAACCTATTGACGGAAAACTGGTGCGTGTTGCCGACCACATTTCTGCGTTCATTGAAGCAGACCGCTCAATAGCTTACGGTATCAGTTCCGAGCACCTTATCCGCGGGCGTGAATCACTTTTGCAAAAGTACCGAAACGCAGAACCGATTAACAGTTTTGACGTTGCAGATTTTTTTAGTAAATTTTAGGCTGCTTTAATAAAATAGAAAATATTTTCTTCGCTATTTAATGCTGAAATCTTTAAGGTGTTTTAATGGCATTTTTTGCACATTTGAAATTGCGGAAGTGAAACTATCAAAAAAAATATTTTTTTTGTCTATATATATTGACAAGTTAGGTATATTGTGATATAATATAACTATGCTAAACAAGCAGGAGATTTTACGCGGACTGACCGATACACTTATCTTGGGGCAGTTGTATAACGGTGACAGCTACGGTTATGAAATTAACAAGCAAATCAATCAACGAAGTGCTTCTTTGTTTCAACTAACCGAAGCAACTTTGTACACTGCATTCCGAAGATTAGAAACGGCTGGGCTTGTAACTTCATACTGGGGTGACGGTAACAGTGGTGCGAGACGTCGATACTACTCAATTACCAAAGCTGGCAAAAAGTTATATCGCGCAAATGTCGGTGAATGGAATGAATTTACAAATGCAATTTCAAGCTTGTTTGTAATTTGATTTTATGCAATGGTGGAGGAGAAACCTATGAACGAAAAAATCAAAAACTATGTTGAGCTTCTTTTTGAAGGTGTGCCGCGAAGTCAAAAAGCGATTGAACTTCGCAATGAAATTTTGTCGAATCTCAATGACAAATTTGAAGCATTACGTGCAGAAGGCAAAACCGAAAATGAAGCATACGGTTTGGCGGTTGCCGACTTAGGAAACGTTGATGAACTTATCAAAGAACTAATGCCTAATTCCGAAATCTCGGAAAATATAAACAAAGAAAAAAAACGTAAAAGTATTTTAACCGCTTTGGGCGTTGCACTGTATATTTTTGCTGCTGCCTGTTTAATTTTGCTTTCGGAGTTTGATATAAAAGGTAGTTACAGTGTTGTGATATTTTTGATAATAGCTGGAATTGCAACTGCTATTTTAATATATTCAGATATGAGTACGCCTTTTGAGCTTGTGCCGTATTTCAAAAAGGGAAACTGTAACTCTTATGAAAGACCTGATGATAAGCAATCGTATTTATTATCATCGTTAAGGAATTTTTACTGGATTGTAATTGTTCTCATTTATTTTGTAGTTAGCTTTTCCATGAATTGCTGGCATATCTCATGGCTAATTTTTCTCGGAGCTTCTGCATGTTGGCAAGGGATACAACTTTTGGTGTTGTATTCTGACAGAAAAAAAGGAAATGACAAATGAAAAAAAACATATCTTTTTTACTTGCAGTTGCGTGGTTTGTTCTGGCGTGTTTTATAATTGGGGTTTTTGTTCTTGAGTTAAAATCTTATATGCAAGGTGGAAACCGACAATTACGAATCTTAACTGGTTTGCTTGGAGCTGACACAAAAGAAAAATCTATTTTGAACAAAACATTGTTTGATGCAGACGAGATAACTTTGATAAAGGCATCGTTGAGAAGTCGTGATATAGAATTTGTTCCCGCAACCGATGATATGGTAACGGTAGAAATTGTCGGTAGTGTTAAAAGCGAAATGTTACCAGATATTCGAAATGAAAACGGATGTCTATACATTGAAGTGCAAAAACAAAAGAAACATTTATTTCAACATTTTTTATTTGGATTTTATAACGCGTATAAAATTGTTGTGTCGCTTCCGAAACCTGTTGATGTACAAATTGAAGGCACTTCATCCGATGTTCGAATTGGTGCAGTGAAATTAAAAAGCATATATTCACAAACTACAAGCGGTGATATATCTTTTGAAAATACAGAAATAGAAAACGGAATGACAGTTATCGGTACATCGGCAGATATAATTGGAAGTGTTGCCTGTCCTAAATTTGATGTGCAAACAACTTCGGGTGATTGTAAAATGAAATTTTTATCTGTGCCTATTTCAGGCATTACTCATCAGTCAACATCTGGCGATTGCATTCTGTATCTTCCTGAAGATATTGCAGGATTTAATGTTCAATTTAGTTCAAGCTCAGGCGATTATTCAAATGAGTTTACAAGCACGAATGGCAAGCGGTCAATTCTGGAAAGTTATGCAGACGGGAGTGTGGCATTGCATATAAAAACAACATCAGGTGATTGTAAAATTTTAAAGCGATAGAATTTCTCAAAGTGAAATTAAAGCTGAGTGCTTTTTGTTATTTGTTTTGGATTTAAAACTATCGTTAATATTTAATATGGCAATATCTAAAATTAAGTTTTTGGAGATGCTAAATGTCTATTGACAAAAATATTTTTTTTATAATGATATAGCTTTTGGAGGATTGTGTAGTATATGATTTTAACTGTAAAGGATTTAGTAAAACGCTACAAAGAAAAAAATGCGTTAGACCATTTTAATTTTGAAGTTGAGCAGGGTGAAGTACTTGGACTTTTGGGTCCGAATGGTTGTGGCAAGACAACTGCAATTAACTGCATTCTGTCAATTTTGAAATTTGACGCAGGCGAGATAAAAATATTTGGAGAGTCGATGACGCAAACCGCCATTGACATAAAAAAGCGAATTGGACTTGTCCCACAAGAAGTGTCGCTATTTTACGATTTTACTGTGCAAGAAAATATTGATTACTTTTGCGGATTATATATAACTGATTCTGCAAAGCGAAAAACTTTGGTAAACGAAGCTATTGAATTTGTCGGTTTACAAAACTATAAAAAATATCGAGCGAAAAAACTTTCGGGCGGATTATTACGTAGACTTAACATTGCGTGCGGCATTGCACATAAGCCAGAACTTATTTTTATGGACGAACCCACTGTTGCCGTTGACGCACAAAGCCGCAACTTTATTCTTTCGGGGATTAAAACGCTCTCACAAAGCGGAAGCACAATTGTGTACACGACGCATTACCTCGAAGAAGTGGAAGAATTATGCGACCGCATTGTGATTATGGATAACGGAAAAACTATTGCGAACGGAACATTGGACGAATTGAAAAACATGAACCGAATACGTGAAAAAATTATTATTGATTTTGTAGATGTGCCTGATAATATCGAGCAAAAGATAAAAAATATTTCTCATGTGCTTGATGTTGTAAAAAGGACAAATGATTATTTGATTACGTTTGAAAATTCGGTGAACAATTTGAATGAGTTGATTTTATTTATCAATGCGGAAAATTTACACTACACAAAATTATATTCAGAGCGTCCGACATTGAATGATACTTTTTTGGAATTGACTGGAAAAGATTTGAGGGACAAATAATGTTTTTAAGATTATTTATGTATAATGCCCGTTTGATGCTTCGGTCAAGAGACGGACTCTTTTGGACAGTGCTGTATCCAATTTTGCTAGCATCACTTTATGTTGCAGCATTTTCGTCAATGTTTAATTTTTCTCAAAATAAAATTACAGTTGGAATTGAAGCGGACAATCCTTTGCGTTTTCCGCTTTCATTTGTTTCTATTCTTGATGTTCATGAAGTTACAGAAGGGAATGTCGATGAAGCATTGAATAATAAAATGATTGCAGGCTTTGTTCAAAAAGATTTTTCGCTGCGTGTAATCGATGACGAAATTAATCAATCCATTATTAAAAGTGTGCTTGAGCAAATAAAGCAATCTTATGCACTCGGTGTTCCAATTGATCCGCTGGATTATAATAAAGAATATATTAAAACAGTAAATCAAAAAAATAATTCTCCATTAATTTTATTTTATTCGCTACTTTCCATGGTTGCACTTTACGGAATGTTCGGTGCAATTTCGCTTCCGTTTTTTATGCAGGCAAATATTTCAAAACTTGGAGCGAGAATTTCAACAACACCTTTGAATAGATTTGTATCATACATATCTGGAATTGCATTTTATGCTTTGTTTAATTTTGCGTCAAATATTTTATATATTCTGTTTGTTACCTACGTTTTGAAAATTCAGTTTATCAATAACTTGAGTATGACATTGGCAGTGTTGCTTATTGCAAATATTTTTGGAGCAACTTACGGAATATTTATCGGTTCACTTCCTTTTGGTGATGAAAACGGTAAAACTATGTTCTGTATTTTTTCTTCGCTGGGTCTTGCGTTTTTATCTGGAATGATGAGTCCAGCAGTTAAACTTGCTATCGATAAACACATTCCGCTTCTCAATAAAATAAATCCAATCGGTCTTTTAACTGATAATTTATACAATGTAAATATTTTACAGGAGTATAATTTGCTACATTTATTTGGAATTGTATTTATTGGTGCAACATCTTTATTTTTAATTGCGATTTTTGTAAATGCAAGGAAGGTTCAATATGATAGTTTATAAAAACTTTTTGCGTGTTGTTTGGACAAAAAAAGTAATGCTTGTGATTTACTCGATGGTGTTTTTACTAGTGAGTATGTTATTTCCATCTGGCTCAAACGAGCGCGTTGCGGAATTTTCTGAGCCTGTTTTGAAAATTATTGTTATAGATAATGATAATTCAGAGCTTTCGAAAAATTTAATTCAATATCTAAAAACAAAACACAATGTTACTGAATATAATTCTTTGAGTGAAAAAAATGATGTAGAAATTATGTCGCAAATAAAGAAAGAAATATCGTTAGGAAATATTAATGCAGGAATTGTCATTCAAAAAGATATGGAAGAAAAAATGAACCATGGAACAGAATGTGTTATCAGCTTTAAAGATGACAGGACACAAAATGCTTTTTATCTTGATGCACAAATTCAAAAGTTTTTGTTGTTTGCCGAGAGTATTAAAAAACATGAAAATAAATTTGATTTTGAAAAGCTACATAATGTTCTCAGTGAAACAATTTCTGTGCATCAGATAAATTCAAAAACAACAGGCGGAATTAGCTCGTGGTTTAAATACTTTTTTAATGTGTTTGCATGGTTTTCTTTTTCGCTTGTGTTGAATTTAGTCGGCTGGGTGATTTTTTTATTGCAACGCCCCACGATAAAAATACGCAATTCTGTTTCGCCTGTTTCATCGATTCGATTTGCAATTGAAAATTTTGCTGCACAGCTTACTGTTGTGTTTTGTATTTTAGCAGGCATAATTGGAGCTGCGGTTGCTTTTCAATGGAAAGGAATTTCTGGCGTACCAATAGGCGTTTACGCTTTTAATTGCAGCGTGTACGTTGCAGTTGTTTTAAGTATTACATTTATGCTGAACGAAGTTTTTAAAAAGGATTCTATTCTTGGAATTGTCGGAAATGTTTTACCTCTTGCGTTATCTTTTATTTCAGGAGTGTTTATGCCAGCTGAATTTATTTCACCATCAATTTTACGCATTGCAAAATTTTTCCCGACATACTATTTTGTGCAAGCAAACGAAAGCACCTATGAATTATCAAAAATTGATTGGAAGAATATCGGAATGCTTTTGTTCTTTTTGCTTCTTTATTTTACAGTGGGTATTTTTTTAACTATGCGTAATAGAAGTCAACGTAGCATCGAAATTATTAACGCATAGCTTGCAAGCGTACTTGACGATTATTGAAGTTATTTACACAATTCATATTGCGTGTATAGCAGATGAAGCTGCGTTGAATAGCTTAGAATAACTTACGTTTTTTTTAGCTGTACCGTATTTCACTTTTGGAAAGGTTTACAAAATAGAGCTATGGAAAAAAAATACAGTAGTGCTTCGGAACTTATTTCTATTTTTATGGAAAGAAATTCCGAAGCGGAAACTGCGAGCGATATTTGGCTGCATATTGTCGGAGAAAAACTTGCTGGGCATTGTTCTTTGGCTAATATTCAAAATGGCATTGCATATATTGAGGTTGACCATCCAGCAGTTGCACAAAATGTTATGTGTTGCCAAGACGATATTCTAAAAAGGATTAACGAAAAATATGAAAGCCTTAATATAACAAAAATTTGTACCTCAGTGAAAAAAATATACACACAGAGGAATATAAACCGAAAACAAAGTGCAAGACAAACTAGAGAAAAAAACTCTAATGACGCTGTATCGCTCAATTCAAATTTACCACCTGAGCTACGGGATATTTTTTTACGAATGAAAAAACATTCTGAAAAGTAACTTTATAAATTACACGATATTTCAACTTGCGAAAAAACATTGCTTTTTAAAATAACCGATAGCTTTTTTTTTGTAACTGTGATATAATTACCGTTATGGAAAAATTTAAACGTACCGCAACTTGCGGCGAGTTAACGAAACACGATAGTGCAAAGCGAGTAACCTTAAATGGATGGGTGTTCCGCAGCCGAAACCACGGCGGAATTATTTTTATCAATTTACGTGACCGATATGGCGTAACGCAGGTCGTTGTTGACGATGACGCTGCGGACGAGTTAAAAGCCGTTGCAGCACAAATCAAAAATGAATACTGCATTGCCGTTGAAGGAACGGTACGAATGCGTCCAGATTCAATGAAAAATACTGAGATGGCAACAGGCGATATCGAAGTAAAAGCCGAGCGATTAGAAATCCTTTCCGAAAGTGATGTGCTTCCGTTTCAAATTGAAGAGCGTACAAATGCAAACGAAGATTTGCGCTTGAAGTATCGTTATTTGGATTTACGCTCGCAAGCGATGCAGGAGCATATTATTCTTCGCTCAAAGGTGAGTTTTTTGGTGCGTGAGTTTTTGACAAGCCGAGGCTTTTTGGAAATTGAAACACCAACGTTTATTAAATCTACACCTGAAGGTGCAAGGGACTATTTAGTGCCAGCACGTTTGCATCCTGGAAAATTTTATGCTCTTCCACAATCGCCTCAGCTGTATAAACAAATTTTAATGGTTGCAGGCTTTGATAAATATTTTCAAATTGCTAGATGTTATCGAGACGAAGATGCACGCGGAGATAGGCAACCAGAGTTTACACAAATCGATATTGAAATGAGTTTTGTGTCGCGTGAAGATGTATTAAATATAACCGAAGAAATGATGAGACACATTTTTAAGCACTCGCTTAACGTTGAGCTTGAACAACACTTTGAACGAATAAGCTATGATGATGCGATTTCGCTTTATGGTACAGATAAACCAGATTTGCGTTTTGATATGAAAATGCAAGATGCTTCGTTTATGAGTTCGCTTGCAGATTTTGCGGCTTTCAAAAATGTAACCGATGCAGGTGGAATTATAAAAGCCTTGGTTGTGAATGGGCAGGCGGAAAATTACAGTCGAAAAAAAATCGAAGAGCTTGAAAGCACTGCGAAAATTTTTAAAGCGCAAGGCTTGGCTTGGATGAAAGTTGAAAACAATCACTTCCAAGGTGGCATTGCAAAATTTTTTGCAGGCAAAGAAGCCGACGTCGCCTCCAAACTAAACTTTGAAAACGGCGACTTACTTTTATTTGTTGCAGATAAAAATCCAAAAGTCGTCTGTGCAAGTCTCGGTGCCGTTCGCTCAAAACTTGGAAAGGATTTGAACCTAACCAAGCCCGACGAATTTAAGTTTGCATGGATTGTAGATTTTCCGCTTTTCGAATGGAATGAAGACGAGCAAAAATGGGAAGCAGCCCATCACATGTTTTCGGCACCGCAAGAAAAATATCTTCCGACGCTTGAAAGTGATCCAGCAAGCGTAAAAGGCGACCTGTACGATTTAGTTTTGAACGGTTATGAGCTTGCGTCGGGTTCTATTCGTATTCACAATGCGGAATTGCAAAAACGCATTTTTAAAATTGTCGGATTTAACGAAGCTGAAGCTGAAACCAAGTTCGGCTTTTTAACACAAGCATTTAAGTTTGGACCGCCGCCTCACGGAGGTATCGCACCCGGACTTGACCGCCTCTTGATGCTAATGGCAGGTGAAGCCTCAATCAAAGAAGTGATTGCATTTCCGAAAAATACTTTCGCATATTCTCCGCTCGATGAAAGCCCGAGTGAAGTTGACCAAAAACAGTTGGATGAGCTTCACTTAAAAACTGTAAAGGATTGAAGCTATGAATATTACGATTTTGTACGGTGGTAAATCTACTGAGCATGAAGTTTCACTTGCTTCGGCTTCTTCAGTAGTGAGAAATATTTCAGAAGAGCATAAGATAAATTTGATTGGTGTGTCAAAAGCTAATCGTTTTTTTTTGCAGCCAGACGCAGAACTTGCTCGAATTAAAAACGACAGCAACGCAGTGCTGCACATCGATGAAAGTAATGAAGTTTTTTTAACGTCTGGCGGAAGTTCAGAGAAAGCATTTTTCACCAAAGATAAAAATATCAGAACTGATGTTGTCTTTCCCGTGATGCATGGCTCATTCGGTGAAGATGGAATTTTGCAGGGGCTTCTTGAAATGCTGAATGTGCCTTATGTTGGCTCCGGTGTGCTTGGAAGTGCAGCCGCAATGGATAAAGAAAAAACAAAAATTATCTGGCGTGCAAATGGACTTCCGATTGTGCCGTTTGTTTCTGTTTCAAAGGAAGCGTGGGATAATGAAGTTGAGCAAAAAAAAATTATCAGCCAAGCTGAACGCGATTTAGAATATCCGATTTTTGTCAAGCCAAGTAGTGCAGGAAGTTCTGTAGGTGCAAGCATGGCAAAAAACCGAAAGGAACTTTTTGCAAGTGTTGAAGCAGCTTTTTTGTGGGATGAAAAAGTGCTTTTGGAAATGTTTATGCACGCAAGAGAAATTGAGTGTTCAGTTACTGGCAACGAAAAACTAACTGCATACATTCCAGGCGAAATTATAAGCTCGCATGATTTTTATGATTACGATGCGAAGTACATTGACCCTGACGGAGCCAGATTGGAAATTCCAGCCGACATTACGGTTGAGCAACGTAAAACGATACGCTCGCTTGCACTCAAAGCCTATACCGCTCTCGAGCTAAAAGGTTTTTCGCGGGTTGACTTTTTTCTTGACAAGCGCAACGGAAATATTTACCTCAATGAAGTCAACACAATTCCTGGCTTTACGTCGATTTCAATGTTCCCGAAAATGTGCATCGCATCTGGAATGCCTTACGACGAGCTTATTATGCATTTGCTGACTTTGGCTATCGAGCGTTTCACCGAAAAGTCTGAACTGCACCGCTCGCGTTAGGTCAAGCCACAAAATCACAAGTTGACTGAAACTGAAGTGCCATTGCCATCATTCACCGAAAGTGCAACCGATGTGGAACCTAAAAATCCTTGCGGATTTTTAGG
>CALAEM010000065.1 GCA_937890985.1 uncultured Treponema sp.
CCGCCGTGGATAAGCATTCGGTGAATAATGGATACATCTCAAGGGCTTTAGTAAATAAATTCGCTTCGGTGTTCTTTCATCCAACGCGCGGTGATTTGCGAAAGCACTGTCATCAGGCGAGTTTCAGGGTTAGCGTTCGGGTCAATCGAAAGAGCCTGTGCCAAGGCTTTGTCGAAGCCTTTTCCGTCCTGTGCTGGCACGCAAAACGCCGTCGCATAAGTCAGATAAGTCGAAGCACTTTTTCCTTTAGAATACTCGAGGGCTTTTTGGTATGCGGCTTTTGCTTTTTCGGCACCGCCTCCAATTGATTCTGGGACTGACGCATAATACGCGGTGAGCACCTCCCAAAGTCCGCCGTCATTATAGCTCGGATTTAATTCGCTTGCCCGCTCCAGCATAAGGCAGGCGGCTTGAGCTTTACTCATTGTGTCGGCATCCATTGGGTCAAGCGAAAACGCTCCTAAAATGCCAGACGCAGCAAAAAAGGTAGCCTCGACGTTGTGCGGGCGAAGTTTGCTCACGGCGGTTTTTATCTCGGCTTCATCGAAGCTAAATAGTTTTTGAGTAATCCCTGGATACTCCAACTCAATGGCGTTCAAGGCGTACTCGGCACCACGCAAGTAAAACTTTCTGGCACGCATAAGCTCGTCGTGTTTTGCTTCATAGTCATCATCGCTCATCCGTTTTGCAGGTCCCTCAACAAAAGCGTTCGCGTACATCACGTAAAGCTGCCCCGCCATAATCGAAACGCCTCGATGCGAAGGATTATTGAAGTGAAGCATTTCAACGGTTTTAAGCAAAACTGGAAAAGAATCCGCGACGAGCTTGACATCAGTTTCGCCCGTGAATGCCAACATTGGATTTCCTGCGTTTTTTGCTTTCGGTTTAGCTTGCGACTTTTCTTTTTGCTCTGGCAGCGGTGCAATGGCATTATACGCCATCTGCTGAATGGAGCAAGAGGCAAATGTAACAAAAGCTAAAAGAGAAAAAAATATTTTTTTCATAAATGTGTCTCCTGTGTATTTGATTTTAACTCCTCGAGTATAGCCTCATACGCAGAAATGGACGCCGAAATGGAAAGTTGAGCAATCAAACTGCGTCCATCAAGATTGTTGTCGTCAACGATATACAAACTCTGCAATGTACCTGCAATGTCATTTGCGTTAACTGCACCTTGTGCAACTCGCCGTTTTAAAAATGTATACTCCTCTGCGTAAAACTCGGCGTATTTTTTTTCCTGCCAGCTGTCGAGGTTTTCGTTTGCGGTTGTGTTCTGTATTTGCATAGTTGTGTTATTATTTTTTTATAAATAGTGCTATCGGTTTAACATTATTTTTTCTACGGTGAGCGGGTCGACGTACTTGCCGTCTTTGTAGGCACGCATATTTCCACCAGAGATTTCATCAACGAGGGCGATATGCTTGTCGGAGCCGACTCGCCCGAACTCAAACTTAATATCGTAAAGGTCTAAGCCCTTTTGCTTTAACTCGCTTTTGACAAACTGAGCAATCTTTTTGGTTAAAGCAACAAGCGTTTCATACTCTTCCGCTGTCATAATCTTGAGCATAACGAGAGCATCTTTGGTGATGGGCGGGTCTTCGCGGTCGTCGTCTTTCAAAGTGATTTCCACAAAAGCGTCAAGGTCGGCACCCTCGGTTGTGTACTTACCGTATCGGCGCAAAAATGAGCCGACAGCTTTATAGCGACAGATAACTTCAACGCCTGAGCCGAAAAGTTTCGCCGGCAACACGTCCATTGTGTTTGCCTTTAAATCTGCACTTACAAAATGGGTCGGCACACCGTTTGCATTTAGCTTTTCATAAAAAAACTTGGTGAGTGCCAACGCCGCGGCACCAGCTCCTTCCATTTTTAAGCCGACATGATTTGCACCTGGGTCAAAAACACCGTTGGCACCAGTTACATCGTCCTTAAACACAAGACGGTAATTTCCGTCTGGCAACTTGTAAACATCCTTTGTTTTGCCTTTGTAAATTAAGTCCATAAAAGTCTCCTAACCTTCGTGCTAAAAAGCACGGCACATTATATCACAACGCAAAAAAAAGATAAAGGACTTTTATGGATTTTTTTAACCTAGGCTTTGGTTATTTTAGGTTTTGCCGCAAAATATCGTTACATGTTCGATACGGCATCGCTACGTTAATACAATGTTTCAACTAGCGGGAAACGCTCGGCAAGTTCTGTGTCGACTTCGGTGGTCTCTCCCGCCTCAGAAGATGTATCATCGGTTATTAAACGCCAAGGTCTTGTGCCTCCATCTTTTCCGTCATCACCGCCAAGGGAATTTCCCGCAGCGTCTTTACAGCCTTGCAAGTGTGTCCTGCGGTTGTTATATTCGTTTTGCTCCAAATCCAAGAGAAAATACTTGTGTAAAACAGTGTATTGGTCATCCCACGTCGGATCCATAAAGTAGTATTTTTTGACGCCGTCCTTGCGGACTTCGACGTGTGTCCAAGCGTGCAGCCCACTGCTTCCGCCAGAGTTTGCATAACCGCACACCGATTTTGTGCGTATGCCAAGCGAGCGTAGCATCGCCGAAGTCAAAGACGCATAGCCCTCGCAAACTCCCAGTTTTAGCTTGAGGACTGTGAGTGCGTCCTGCTTTTTTCGATTAGCACCATTACCCGCGACACTGGCATTGTCGTAAGTAACAAGAGCACAAACCGCGTCGTGAACGGCTTTCACTTTATCGACAGGATGCACCTTGCCACGTGTTACATCGAGGGCAAACTGACTGATAGCTTCATTGTCGCTTTGCACATAATACGACGGATACAAAAAGCGTCCGTCTTCATTCCGCGTATTTGTAACACGAAGCGTAAAAATATCTCGAGCTATGTAACCCCAACCACTAATTTCTGCATTTTGTGGATCGCCAGTTTTTGTGATGGAAGTCAGTTCTATACCGCTAATAGTGTACTCGCCACTTCCAAACGGAAGCCATATCCTTTGGTTAAATGTGCCTTCGAGGAAGTATTGTGCCTTGTACGAGGTTCCGTTTTTTTGCACCTTCAGCAACATATAGTTTTGTGCTGCAGAATTATTCACAGAACCGCTTATCGTAAAAAAGCCGTCCGCATTAAAATCCGTAACATCGGGAGAAGTAATGCGGACTTGCGATTGCGAGGTTACAGGTGAAAGATTTCCGCTTCCGCCTTTTTCCTTTCCGTAATAATACTCTCCGATATAATAAATCGGGTTATCAGCATGACGAGCGGCTTTCGCAGGGGCGAGATGCGGTAAACCTGAGACCAAAATTTGATTGCTGCAACTTAGCAGCATGCCACCAAGAAAAATCGAGATGCTCAAGATGAGCTTTGATACACTGTTGATTTTTTTCATATTCATTCCTTTGCGTTTTGTCCTGTAATTGGTTAAAAGCTAAAAGTCATTCCGCATTGCATTGTGAACACGTTGGAAAAAGAACCGACGCTTCGTTGGAAAATTTCGGAAGTTTTGGTGAGTGTTTCCTTGTTACTTTGCAATTTTGTACTGCGTTGCAATGTCAGGACTGGGACGGCGTAAAAGGTGTTTGCAACGCCTGCATGCAACCCGAAATTCCGCGTCAAAAGGTAAACAGCGTCGAAATGCAAACCAGCTCCGATTAGGAAAACGCCGTAGCGGTCTTTCGTTTCCTGACCTGCGAGCATTCCTTTGCGTGTAAGCCCTGCACCGCCTATGCCAAGCCCGCCGCCGAGTTTTAACTCCAATGACTTCGTCGGCTGAAACACGTACAGTAATCCAATCTGACTATCTACGGCGTACGCAAAATTGGCTTTTGTCGTAACTGCGGAACTGTCGCGACGGTACTCTGTTTCGGTACGGAACTTTGTGGTAAGCGTATGCGTAAAAGGCGAGCCAAACGCTGCATTCATCGACACGTAAAGCTCCAAACTTTTCAGCATTCGGTAAGTAAGCCCGAGCGAAAATCCGCCCAAGTCTGCCGAGTTGGTAACGGCTTCAGTCGTTCCGCCAGTCTTTTCGCTTCCCTGATTGGTGAATTGCAAGTATACGCCAGAAGCATTAAGCGTAATGCCGACTTGCGACGCAGGCCCCGCATTTTTGCCCGCTGGTTTCACTGCCGCGGCAGGCTGAGCTTTGGCGTTCTGCCGTTTAGTTTCCGCATTCAGCAACGGAAGCGATACCGCCAACATCGCAAACATAAAAAGATAGACACAAATGTGTTTCATATTTTTCCCTATCGCTTGATAAATTATCCTTGAAGAATGCATTTAGTTTCACAAAGCCGCATTTTCAAATCATGGACACTCGAAAGTATACCGCAATTTAATAATCTGTCAAGGGTTTGCAGGAGATTAACCAGCCATTTTATAAAATGCATCCGCCTTCCCTATCTTCAATCGTCACAGAAATCATTTGCTATCTTTGTTCTTTTTTCACCGAAAGTTCAACTCACGGGTCAAATTAAAATCCGCTTGGATTTTAATTTGACCATCATGTGCCAGAACATTTTACGACACGCTAAAAGCTCATTTTCATACAAACTCGCCAGGCTAAAATGAGCGTCTAAACTATCTCCGCTCATTTACCAGCTTTTTTGAATGCTGCGTTTAATCCGGCTTTCATTTTGGAAAATTGGCTTTCTGGAAAAACGGCTTGCATTTTTTTCAAAAGCGTTTCCGCAAACTTTTTTTCATCGGCTAGATTGATTTCAGGCAAGCCTTTTGCGTTGGTTGAAACCGTGTAGGTTTCCGCTTTTTTTTCGGCACCTTGTGCAAAGGTTAAAAAAATGCCGTCAGTTACGGTTAGCGGCTCGCCTTGAATTACGTATAATTCTAGCTCTGTGTTTTTACACGTATTATCATCGCAAACCGTTATATTGAGCTTTTTCCCCATTTTGAAAAAATTCCAATGAGAAGCAAGCGTTATTTTCTGCGTCAAAACATATTCGGCATTAACAGCAAGCACACCGTTTTGCTCGGTAAGCTCGAAGCAACGTGTAAAAGAAGTCGCACCGTTCTTTTTGCTTTTAACTTTCAAGTAAACATTTTTTTCTTCGATAAAAAAAGACTGCTCGTCACCTTTATTTTTTACTTCACCGACAAAACTTCGACCGTCAAAACAAAATCCGCACTGCGTCACGTAACGGACTCTGTTCAAAAGTGCGTCGTATTCTGCCACCAATTCTTTTTGCTCAGCCGTTTCACCGAACGCAAACATGCTCGCAACAAATCCGAGCAACAGCAACATTTTTTTTAAATGCGTCATATCATTTCTCCATAGCATCACCACGTCATGAGATCGCTACAACCACTAAATTTCCTGCAAAGCTTTTTTCAGGCGGGCAACTGCTTCCGCGATTGTAGCTGTCGGGGCTGCCAAATTCAGGCGAGCAAACCCAGTGCCTTCTTTGCCGAACATCGTACCCTCGTTCAAATACAAAATAGCCTTTTCACGCAAAAAGCTCGTTAAAGCGGCATCGCTCATATTCAGCTTTCGAAAATCAAGCCACTGCAAATACGTTCCCTCAATCGGAGCTGCACTCACCTTGGTACCAGCAAGGCTCGAAGTTACCAGCTTTTGGTTCGCATCAATCACCGCAATCAGCTCATCAAGCCATGCCGCACACTTTGCGTAAGCAATTTCATACGCCTTAAACGCAATCGCCGAGCAAACATGCGAAGCTGACTTGTCGAGCTCCGCGTTAAAAGCCGCCCGCACGTTTTCGTCAGGTATAAAATTCAAACTGAGCATCATCCCCGCAAGATTAAAAGTCTTTGAAAGCGAAGTGTGCGTAATCGTATTCCGAGCGACTTCTGGCGAAAGCGTTTGAAGCACAGTATGTTTATATCCAGGCATCACCAAATCGTGGTGAATTTCATCGACAAGCATAAACACTTTGTGCCTCAAGCAAATTTCGGCAAGTTGCTCCAACTCGCTTTTTTTCCACACACGCCCCACAGGATTATGCGGACTGCAAAAAAGCAAAATCTTAGGTTTTTCAGTTTTAAATATTTTGGTCAAAAGCTCAAAATCAATTTCGTACGTGCTGCCTTGCCTCACAAGCGGACACTCCAAAAGTCTCCGTTTTTGCCGCTCCGCACTCATAAAAAACGGCGGATACACTGGCGGCATAATCACAACGCCGTCGCCTTTTTTTGTCAAAGCTTTAATCGCCTTAAAAAACGCAGGCACAACACCCGTCGTGTAAACCATCTGCTCAGGCGAGCATTCAAAGCCGTGCCGAGTTTTCATCCAATGCCGAGCCGCCTCGACAAAATCGTCGTTCGCATAAGTATAGCCCAACACCATCTCGTCCAAATGCTGCTTCAAACCAGCAACAATTTCAGGTGCAGTCAAAAACTCCATATCAGCAATCGTAAACGGAATGATACCTTGCGGAACGTCCGCCTTTTCCAACATATCGCGCCACTTAACCGAAGGCTGCGTTCGCCTATTCGGCAACGTTGTAAAATCGTAACTCATAAGTCAAGTATACACAAAATTCGTAAAACTGCAACGACCGAAAAAACTCATCGCCGCCTGCAAATCTTTTTTGTGTTCTTGTATTTGGTAAACGGTTCAAAAATTGACGTCCGTGTCAATTTTTGAACTTCGAGTTTGTATTAAAACCGTGCATCCTGCCCGGTTTTAATACAAACATCGTGAGCTTTTATACCGCGTCCGTCCGTGGACGCTGCTGACACTAACGACGGTTCAAAAATTGGAACGGATGCCAGTCAATTTACAATAATTCATAATACAGATATTGTAAATTGACCGGCGTCCTTGGTAATGGGCAACGTCCGTGTTGCCCATTACCTTGCGAGTTTTCACAAAAATGTTATTTTTCTGAAAACTCGTTATTGTTTTATCTGCCCGCCGTCCGTGGCGGATTGAGCAACAAGCGGAGCGGATTAAACTTTTGATAAATGATGGACAACGGTTGTCCCGTGAGTTGCACATTCGGTGAATGGGGACAATGACAGACAGAAAGTGTGAGGATTTTTGGTGAGCTTGATTTTACGTTTAAATACTTGAATTTTTTTAAGCTCGATAGTACAATTATGCGTTATTTTGTATTTTGTTGGAGGATAACATGACACCTACTTTGGTAGTTTTAGCAGCTGGTATGGGAAGTAGATTTGGTGGTATCAAACAGTTGGAGTCAGTCGGTGCCCATAACCAGTCGCTTTTGGATTATGGTGTGTATGATGCACTGAAGTCAGGATTTGGGAAGATTGTGTTCGTAATCCGCAAGGATATTGAAAGCGATTTTTGCGAAAAAATATTTTATCGGATTGCTCATAATTGCAATGCCGAATATGTGTTTCAAAATAAGGACTCGTTTTTAACCGATGAGCAGGTTGCAATGATGGCTGACCGAAAAAAGCCTTGGGGGACAGTGCATGCGGTTCTCTGTGCCCAGAAGTGCATTAATGAGCCTTTTGCGATTATTAACGCGGATGACTATTATGGTTTTTCTGCCTATAAAACGATTTATAAACATTTGTCAAAAATTTCAAATGACAGTACTTCGCACGCGATGGTTTCGTACGTTCTGAAAAATACGATGAGTCGTTTGGGGACGGTTTCACGTGGTGTTTGCAAAATAAAAAATGACGCACTTGTTTCCATAGCCGAGCATAAAGATATTGGTTACGAGTTGACCGAAGGCGGCGACCGAATTATTTCAATGTTCGAAGGTAAAAAACAAGTACTCACTGGTGAAGAACTCGTTTCGATGAATCTTTTTGGATTTGCACCTTCCGCGTTTGATTACTTTACAGATTATTTTCATAAGTTTCTCGAAAAGGATATTGCAAACCCGAAAGCGGAATGCTTGCTTCCCGAAGCGGCAAGTTCTATAATTAGCGAAGGCAAGGGAACAATCACTGTTTACAAAACAGATGAAAAGTGGTTTGGTATGACGTACCGCGAGGAGCTCGACACAGTACGCGATGCTATTGCCCAAAAGGTGCAGGACAAAGCGTATCCGGAAAATCTTTGGGAAAAATAACTGCTTACAAGCTGGCTGAAACGTGTTGATGGTGATAATAAGTTCCGATTATATCGCTCGGATGTTTTTGAATTCTGGAATCGGAGAGTGCATATATTCTTGCTTACATTGCCATCAGCTTGGATGAAATGGACTTTTTTCTTGGGAGATTGTAAAACTTAATGAACCGCCATAAACTATTTTCTGTCGTGTAAGTTAAGTATAGTATGAAGATACGGGCTGGCGAAGGTGAAATTTATAACACCGTAAACTTTAGTGTGCATCACTACGCGGGGGAATAATCCAGTGAAGTATACGGATGGGTTCGGCGTATTCAACCTAATCCAAAACCATCTACGAATGTGTTTGATTGGTATAATATTCCAATAGCAATAAAAAATAAATTTATTTTAGATGATAAATATGAAACTACCTTTGCATTTATTCATAGCCTAATTATCTCATCCAGATGGCGGTTGGAGATCACACACCGCAGGCTCTAGTGCCGAATATGGAAGAGCACTGCGTTGTATCGTATTCTGTGGTTGTGTTTATGCAGTGAGGACAATGTAACTAAATCGTGCGTTGCACAAACATCAATCTCCCAAGGTGTCAACTTTCTTGCTTAATTGCTCCAGATCGTTTGAGTGCAAATTTTGCAGCAAGCGGACCTATCAGCTCGTATATAACAGTGGTTGCGAGTATAATAGTACGCACTTGCATGCCGTGCTGACCGCCGATTAAATTCGCCGCCGTCAGTGAAAGCCCCAAAGCTACACCAGCTTGTGGCATCAACGCGATGCCCAAATAGTTTGTAACACCTTTTTCTTTTTTGAACATCTTGCAACTGAGATACGCTCCAAGCCACTTTCCAGCAGCACGCACAACCAAATACACAATGCCGATGATGCCAACATTCACCAAAGCTTTTAGATCTAGTGCTGCTCCAGAAATTGTAAAAAACGCCAAAAATATTGGAGTCGTCAGCGGATTCAAAATACTAAACGCTTTTGCAGGATTCGGAAGCACATTGGCAACAACTGCACCTAAAGCCATGCATAACAAAAGCGACGAAATCTTAAAATAACCTGCAAGTCCGATACCGACTAGAATAACTGCAATTTCCAGGTTGAGGTAGTTGCCTTCAGAGCGGGAGCGTTTCAAAAAAAACACAAGACAAAATCCCAAAGCAATTCCGATAGCCAACGCAAGAACGATTTCCCAAAGGGGCACTAAAAACATTGTGGTGAAGTCTGCCACGGAACCTGCGACAATGGCTTTTGCAACCGAAGCCGAAACCCCGAAAGCCATAATGCCGACAGCATCATCGAGAGCGACAACCGGCAAGAGCGTGTCAACTAGTGGCCCTCGTGCGTTGTACTGGCGAATGACCATCAACGTCGCCGCTGGTGCCGTCGCACAGGCAATCGCACTAATCATCAAAGCAAACGGCAAATCTTGATGGAGGGCAAATACCAGCACAAGAAGGACGCACAACATCGCAACGAGCGATTCCATCAAAGTTATCACGATTGTGCTTGCACCTTGCTTTTTCAAATCGGCGATGCGGAATGAGCTTCCGATTGAAAACGCAATAAAACCGAGTGCGACCTCTGAAACAATGTTCAAGTCGGTTACCGTATCTTGTGGCACTAAGTTCAAAACGTTATGTCCGATTATAACACCGGCAATTAAATACCCTGTTACATTCGGAAAGTTAAATTTCCTCAACACTTTAGCCGTAAAGATTCCAGCTAAAATAACAATTCCTAAATAATATATCGTACTCATTTTTTTCTCGAAGTATCTTTTTTTGCAAGTTCATTTTAGATGCAGCGTTATGTGTATGAAGCGAACTATGCCGCTCAGCTCAGTTTTTTCGAGCATTCAAACGAAGAAACTGGCAAAGTAAACATAACGCCAACACCTGGATGATTGAAGTCGCACACTTTGTCGATAATCGATTTTGCCTTGTCAACTTTTTCGTCTTCAAGCATCATCAAAATGGTTTTATTCATCGGGCGACCTTCATTCATCAACATGTACATCGAGCCGAACATTGGTATGTCGCGTTTGCTGTCGTATAGCATTCTCGCCATGCCAGTCGAATCCAAAATCGTTCCGCCAGTGATGCCGTTCTCTTCAAGCTCAAACAGCAAGTCGTTTAACTTTTCGGTTTCATTTAAAATAAGACACAATAACTGCATAGAAGCATTATACGCCTCCGCTTAAAAATTTGCAATAGGTTTTTTTAGCAATCGCGTTTTTGGCTAGATGCGTTACAGCAATTAGCAAAACAAGGACTGATAGGTTCAGCTGGCTTTTTAGCTTCGGCACACCCGAGCTTTGGTGAAATTCACCAATTGAAAAATTGTAAAAAATAGCACTCAAAAATGCAAAAACATTGCGGCACCCGCTTGACAAAATGATGGTTTTGTGGTATGATGTCAAAGCGTTTGCGGCGGTGGTGGAATGGTAGACACGCTAGCTTGAGGTGCTAGTGCCCAAAAGGTGTGCTGGTTCAAGTCCAGTTCGCCGCAAGAAGACTTCCAGATTTTCTGGAAGTCTTTTTTATTGTGAGAAACTTAAATCGATGCGGTGGTGCTATTGCGGGGCGTGCATGCATCAAATATTAGTATGTTTACATTATCAAATAAATTTATATTTTAGAAGAGCGAACACTGAAAAGAAATACGGCATCATACTATTGATATTGAAGCAGTTGTTAATAAACGGACTTGTCGGTTATATAACGGTGTATGATATTACTTATCTAAATAAAAGTTTAAGTTTATTCGATAAATTATTTTTTATTCATCTTGTATATGCAATATGGATTTTGTTCGATTCTTTTTCGGTGCATTATTTTTTATCTGTAAATAAAAAGAATTTGAACTTCTATGCAGATAAACCTCTTGTGCCTTTTCAAAAAACAATTGTCAACATAATTTTCATTATGTTTTATATGAGCTTTTCTACTGGCTTGATGATTTTGACATCATTTTTTGCAACTTGGTATTTTTTGTCATTAGGTATAGCTCTGAGGCTTTTACTTTCATTGGTGCTTGTCGTATTAAATGCGATTTGCTTGTCAGGAATTATTAATTGTATCGGCAATTATAAATTGGCATCTTCATTTGCACTCATCGAGTCGGCGTGTAGAAGTTTTTTATTGATTGCTTTAAGTTATTTTTTCACCGTTATGGAAAATTTTACTGGCAAAATTTCAGAGTTGATTTTGTTTTTTCCTGTTTTTTCAAATTTAAGTTTTTTTACCTTTAATCATAGCTCAACGGTAAATAATATTGGACATTTTTTATCGTTTGCTTTTCCGATATTTTTTGCTGTGTTATATACTTATATTTTTAAGATAATTGAAAACAAAATAAAAACGAATTATACTCAAAATAAAAAACTAAGAAGTGGTTTTCTTTTTTTTACAAATAATATGGAAACTCAATACTCGTTAATAAAACGATTATATAATCGTCTTTTATTTAAAGATAATTTGTCAAAGAAAATGTTTTTTACCAAACTACCAAATGTGTTTTCTGGAATTATTTTGTTTGTAATTTTATCAATCAAACAAAAATTTTCGTTGAGTGAAAATACAATTCTTTTTGCAGGTTTATGGTTTATACTTAATTCTGTGATGCTTGTACTTTCGGGAAATTATTCAGAAAATCCTCAAGCCTCATATTTAATTACTGCGTTGCAACCTTATGAAAATTACAATAAACAAATATATTATAAATTGATGCTGTGCAAAATATTCAAGTTGTTAATTGTGCCTTTTATTTTATGTTGTGCAATTTATTTTAACTTTACAATATGGTATATTTATTTTGCGTGTGTAATAATATCAACTTATATCACGACTTTTTTCTTGGTTATAAATTCAATCGGTAAAAATACGGAACCGTTTTCTTCTTATGTCGGATTTAGAGATCCGCAAAGTAGCTCAGATATTTTTTTCGTTTTTGTTGTGTTACCATCCGTACTTTTATTATATTCACTGTCAACAAAAAAAAGTATTTTTATGATAAGTATGTTTGCTTTTCTTTTTGCTGCTTTTTTTATGGCATTAAAGCGTTCAGTATTTTCAAAAAGTATAAATAGGAGTCAATCAAATGAATGCAATCGAGTTAAATAATTTTAGTGTTAAGTATGGAGATTTCACTGCGGTGGACAATATTTCTTTTGCAGCTGAGACGGGAAAAATAATCGGCTTTGTTGGACCTAACGGTTCGGGAAAGTCTAGCACCATCACGAATATTATCGGGTTGCAAAATAATTATTGCGGTGAGATAAAAATCTTCGGCGAAAATATTAAAAGCGGAAATGATTACAAAAAACGCATCGGCTATGTTCCTGAAGCAGGCGAACTTTACGATGTGCTTACTGGAAGCGAGTATATTGATTTTGTTGGAAAGCTTTACGGTGTCGACGGTAAAACAATCGAAAGGCGAGCAATGCAGTTGGCTGAAAGTTTTAACATAGCTGAAAAACTTAATGTGCGTATTTCGCAATACTCGAAGGGAATGCGACAAAAGGTTTTAATTATTTCTGCACTCATTCATAATCCAGATATTCTTTTGCTTGATGAACCTTTGGACGGATTGGATGCACAAAGCATAGCTGTGTTCAAAAGTCTTTTGATGGAGTTAGCAAAAAAAGGAAAAACTATTTTTTACTCTTCGCACATTATGGAAATCGTTGAAGAGATGTCTGAAAACTTAATCGTCATCAACAAAGGAAAAATAATAGCAAGTGGAACATTGGGCGAAATAAAACAAAAGCTAAACAAAGACGGTTTGAACCTTGCAGAACTTTTCCAAGAATTGACAGGAACGCTTGACCCGAAAGAAGCTGCATGTAAACTTGCCGCTGCAATAACTGAATAGCTAATTCTTTTGTTAATTAGCTTTGTTATAAAATGCTTGATGTGTCAAATGTAGTTAGCCAATCGTAGCCGTTAATAATAATCAAAAAACGTCCGCGTTTTACTTTCAAGGAAATTTTTTCACCGTCATTTCGATTGCTTATGCTGGCGAAGCGTCGCCAGTTAAGTTTATCCAAGCTCCAATGCAAACCGCGTGAATTTATTTTCGGCGTAAAAAGTTTGCAGCATTGCCGAAGCGCAAAAACTGAAACTGTTGTTCCTATCGGTAGTGTTGTGGTCAAGTTTTTTTGCTGTTTACGTGAAATGCAAAAGCCAACGCCTGTGTCAAAAAGCCAAACCGCCGGCGGAGTTTTATTTTCAAACACGTGCAAAAAATATAGCAAGTGGTCAAGCCTGTTTGTGCCGCCGGCTCCGATTATCGTAATGTTGATGTTGTCAGATGCCGAGAGCTTTGTTGCAATTTGCAAAGCTAACTCCGTGTCGGTAAAATCTTTGTCGCAAGGATAAACGCACACCTCGGCATCGGGATATTTTTTCACAAGCGATTTATTCTCGAGGCTGTCAAAATCACCGACGATAAAATTCGGTTTGAGCTGAGTTTGTGAAAGTGCTTGCAATCCAGAATCAGCTGCGATAACACAATCGGGTGTTGATTTATATCGAGCGAAAAACTTTTCAACGATGCTTTTATCAGGATGATTGCCGCCAGTAAATATTACGATGTGCATTATTCATTGTAAAAAATCGTACCGCAAAGTTCAACTGCCTAAAATGCTTTTGATACAAGAAGCTCATCTGGTGGAGGAGAAGCCACCACCAGATGAGCCGTGGATAAGCTTCGTCGTTTACAAATACTGAAAGGCGAAAAAATTTTAGGTAAACCTTGATTTTTATTTCTTGAAAGAATATAATCAACGCGTATGATTGTTGTGGAACAAATATTCCGGCTGCTTGGCAGTGTTAGCTTTATCCTTTACGGTATGAAGATTATGAGCGACGGCATTCAAAAAAGTGCCAGCGATAAACTGCACAAGACGCTCGAGTTTATTAACCGAAACCGAGTTATGGCGGTGCTGATAGGAGTTGTCGTTACGGCGATTGTTCAGTCGTCAGGTGCAACAAGCGTTATGGCGATTTCATTTGTGAATGCCGAGCTACTTTCGTTGCCGCAAGCTATCGCTGTGATTTTTGGAGCAAACATCGGAACGACCGCAACCGCATGGATGGTAACTCTCGTTGACTTTAGTTTTAACTTGAGTGCCATTGCGTTACCGGCTTTTGGTATCGGATATTTTTTGACGTTTTTCAAACGTCTGAAAAAACAAAACTTGGGCGAAGCAATCATGGGTTTTGGCTTGCTGTTTTTGGGCTTGCAGATGCTTTCGGACTTTGCTCCAAATCTTTCGGCACAACACTTTGCGTTTTTGGGCAGCATCGAAGGCGAAGGTATCATAACAATCCTTGCTGGCTTTTTGTTTGGCTTGATTGTAACGGTAATTTTGCACTCATCAAGTGCAACCACGGCGATTTTAATCACGATGGGCGTAAACGGCGTTATCGGTTGGCAGTTCGCCGCAACTGCGGTTTTGGGCAGCAATGTCGGCTCAACACTCGATGCTGTATTGGCTGCCGCTGGTTCAAAGCTGAATGCTCGTCGCCTTGCAGCTGTCCACGTACTTTTTAACGTTGTCGGCTCAATCGTCGCCCTGATTTTGTTGCATCCTTTTATGTTGCTCGTGGACAGTTTTTTTCGCTCAGGTGCAACGACGGCAAATATCGGTTCGCGGATTGCACTTTTTCACACGCTGTTCAATACTATCAACACAATGATATGGCTTCCGTTTATTGACCAGGTTGCTCGCATCGTTGAGTGGATGGTTAAACCGAATGCAAAAGAATCGGACAATGAATATAACCTTTATTTTGCGTCCGCAGTATTTAAAGATAACCCGACCGCATATATGATTCGTGCGGAAGCCGAAGTTATCAAAATGGCTGACTTGGTTGTAAAAATGTTCGGTTACATCAGGGCATTTTTCGAACCCAGCAAAAGGAAAACCGAGAAGGCACTGGAAATTATGGAAAAGCTCGAAGGCAGGGAAAATTATGCTGACCAAATGCAGGAGCAGCTTTCCAATTATCTGGTAAAAATTTCTGGTCTCGCAGTTTCGACAAAAATCGACAACAACATTAGGCAAATGCTCGGTATAATCGACGACATCGAAAATATTACCGACCAGATTTTTGAACTTGGGCTTTATATCAATCGCAGCATCCAAAACAAAATCCAAATTGCAGAAACCGACATCGAAAAATTGCTTTCGTACATCGATATGGTTGACCAGTTTATCAATTTCGTTCACGAAAATTTGAATAAACCTCTGCAACCAGAGCAGCTCGAAAAAGCCGCCCAGATGGAAGACGCAATCGACTCGACGCGCATCAAACTCCGAAAACTCGCACGCGTCCGCCTCGAAAAAGGTGCCAACGTCAAAGCCGAGCTCCTTTACATGGAAATCGTCCGCAAACTTGAGCAAATCGGTGACAACCTTTTCCGCATTTCCAAAGCACTTGCCGAAACACTGTAAATCTCCATCATCGAGCCTCTTTTCAAATGCCTTGCTTCGATTCACCTAAGCTTAGACTCGGGCACCATTCGGTGCCATCTTGTGTCCGAAGCATTTTAGGCAGATAGTGCGTTCAGCTTTGCAACAAATATTTTTGTTATTTCGCAAAATATGATAAAAACCGCTTGACAAATTTTAATCTTTTTGATATAATTTTGATATCAAATTGACAGCAAGAGCTGTGTGATTAAGGAGATTCTTTATGAAAGAAGTTGAGTTAAAAGCAAAAAACGGGTTTGTCGTACTTTTTGCGTTGATTGTGGTTGAGTTGCTTGCAATCGCATGTTTTGTCGCTGTAATTGTGCTGTTTAAGGTGAGACCCCTTCCTTCACTGATGTTAGCGGTACCGATTGCATTTTTTGTTCTGGTAAATGCTAGCTTTATAATTTGCATGTTTGGCTTTAAGGTGATAAATCCTGAAGAAGCCCTTGTGTTGACGCTTTTCGGAAAGTATTCGGGAACGTTGAAAAAGTCTGGTTTTTACTGGGTTTGTCCTTTTTCTATGGCGGTTAACCCAGCTGCAAAAACCGAGCTTGGTCAAAGTGGTGATGTCAAGCAAGGTGCGGTAATTTCGCAAGAAATGATTTTAGTTAGCAAAAAGATTTCGCTCAAGCAAATGACGCTCAACAATCAAAGGCAAAAAATTAATGATAGGCTAGGTACACCGATTGAAATCGGCATTGCGGTTATCTGGAAAGTTGTGGATACTGCACAGGCGGTTTTTGCGGTCGATAACTTCAAAGAATTTTTGTCGCTTCAGTGCGATATTGCACTTCGCAAAATCGTAAAAATTTACCCTTATGATGTTGCCGAAAATATTGACACAACTGGCGACGGAAAGCCTGACGAAGGCTCATTGCGAGGTTCTTCCGAAGCTGTTGCTAAACGCATAAAAGAGGAAATCCAAAATAATGTGCAGCAAGCAGGCATCGAAATTATTGAAGCACAAATCACGTATCTCGCGTATGCTCCAGAGATTGCGGTGTCAATGCTTCAGCGTCAACAAGCCTCGGCGGTTATCGATGCCCGCAGCAAAATTGTTGATGGAGCTGTCGGTATGGTTGAAATGGCTTTGGATAAATTGAATGCAAGCGGAAAGGTTCACCTCGACGAAGAGCGGAAGGCTGCAATGGTGTCGAACTTGCTGGTGGTTTTGTGCGGCAATAAAGACGCTCAGCCAGTTGTAAATTCAGGCAGTTTATATTAAGCAGAAGCGTGCATGGTTTTTAGCGTACACGTGAAGAGCGTCGTACGCTAAAAGCCCCGCACGAATTTTAGGCAATGGCTTTTATCTATAGCATTATGGAAAAAAAACAAATACCGCTTCGAATTTCCGAAGAATTATACGCAGCAATCGCCGAATGGGCTGAAGACGAATTTCGCTCCGTCAACGGGCAAATTGAATACATACTTTCAACTGCCGTTAAAAAACGCGGGAAAAACGTCTCATCCGATTCAGAGTAAATTACAACTGACACCGATTACTCGATTTCAAAAATCATTCACCGAATGCATTTCAAATCTACAATGCAAGGCATTTGCGCACATCAATTTCGCATGCAACCGCAGGGTTTTGAATGCCCCAGTTTGAAAGTACTTGCGGTGCCACTTCGCCGAAATGCCCGACTTCTACGCCCTTAACTTTTATCGCAGCCTGACGACCTCCAATGTAAAGATTCTCGGCACTCTCGCAAACTTCATACGGCACGTCCAAAAAGTAAAAAAGCGTTGACACAATACTTGCCGCTTCGTTGTAGTTTGCGTCCTGCGAAATGAGCAAAAAGCCGAGCGAGTCCGTCGTTTCTGTGCCAGTGTTGTTTTTTGGCTGCAAATACGCAACTTTGCCGAACTCAAAAATTTTGTGCGGATAGACGGCAGTTGCAGAACTACTTTCTGCCATAAACAAACTCGGCAAAACGGACGAGCGGAGAATACTGTAGTTTTCGCTCATAGGATTTGCAATCTCGATAATTTTGCTTTCATCGAAAAGCATATTTTCGATAAAGTCTTTTCGTGAGCCGAGATAATTCATAATCATTTCTTGAAAGCCCAACCCGACCATAATTGACTTCAGCTTTCGCCCGATTTGCGTAACAGGCAAGAGCCGCCCGACCGTGAAATCCTTCGGTGCTTCTGGTTCGAAGTTTTCCACGCCAACGCCCATCATCACATCTTCGATAATATCGACTTCATGGAGAAAGTCGTTTCTGTATGCACTCGGATAAACGGTTATGCTTTTTTCTGCAATGTCGATTTTGCAATCCATTTTCTTCAAAGCATTCTGCACATCGCTCAGTGTCATCTCAGTTCCAAGCAACTTGTTAATCGCTTCAAGCGTTGTGCGTGCGGGCGACTGAAAATAATACGGAGCAGTAATAGTTGTGCCATAGCCTGTGTCGTATTCATGCACAATCGTAACTGGCAAAATTTTATAACCAGCATCATAAAAATCGCAGGCTACAATGTTCGTCGCGAGCAGCACAGCATCCATATTGATGCCAGTAAATTCAACCAACAAATCCGAGTCGCCCACCTGAACTGCACCCACATCGGCACTATTGATAATCGGCGGAAACGAAAGCACCTTGCCGCTGTCATCTTTTAATATCGGGTATTCTTTAAACGGAGCCAAAATCCCTGCGTATTCAATACCTTTCGGGTGCTTTTGCAAAATTTCGGTTAAGCTCATCGGAGCGGTTTCGCCAAGCGGAACAAACTTCATCGAAGGGTCTGCCGTTGTGTAGTGCAATGGCCACTGAATTGCACGACTGCGATACACGCCCATCGAAAACGACTTGCGTTTACGCCCAAAATTGGAACAAAGCTTTTCCTGCGTTTGGATTATGTCGACAAGCATTTCGTTACTGATAGGCTTTCCAGAAATCACAAACGCAGTCATAAACGGACGAATATCTTTTAGCCCAGCGTCAACTTTCACCACGCGATTATCTGACTCCCGCGATTTAAACTTTGTGGAAATAAAATCATCATAAGATGTCGCAGTCGTCCGTCCAGTTCGGTGAATTCGCAAAAGACGTGCAAGCCCAGCTGTCGACCACAAGTCAGGACGATTCGTGTCGTTCAGTTCAATCTTAATGGTTCGCTTTTCTTTTTCCGTTTCACTCGGAAGTTCATCCAATTCAGCTTTCGCATACGACAACTCTTTTTCAAGCGTCTCATAATCGTATTGCTTTTCCGCTAAATCAAAAAAAATCTGTTCATTTACCCCAATCTTCGGCATACCTTACCTCAAGCTGTAAATTCGCATTATATACGCTTTCGCGGTTTTATTCAAGCCAGCTCGCGATAAAAAATAATCGTTTTACTCAAGTTAGCATTTGTAAACGGTTGAGCTTTTCCAGTGGCGAATTGCATTCGCCTACTTGTGCCAGATGCTTTGTTGTGTCAGCTACCGCGCTAGTAAATGGTAAATAAGCATTTGACACAAGAAGCTCAACTTAAAATCCGCTTGGCGGATTTTAAGTTGAGCCGTGGATAGACTTTACCGTTTACGATTTTCCCCGAAAAGATAATATCGCAAATCAAGGTGAATTTATAAGTGCAGTTGCGTGCAGTCGTTTACAAATTTTTATCCATCGAAAAGTTTAATTTTGAATACGCGAAAGAATCCCGCATTAAGTCGGAAAGGTAGTCGCGTGTTTTGTCCAAAATGTGGTCAGCTGTTTTTTTGTTTTCTTCGGTGAGAAATTGCGGCAAATCTTTTTCGGGGATTTCGGCGGCAGCTTCCGTAATTTCGGCGACACGTTTTCGTCCGTAACTTTGCATTTCGATAATGTACGCTGCGTTGTTGCGTTTGAATGCACCGTGATGCAACTCAACAAAATGTCCGACCAGTTTGAAAAGCCAATACGCATTGTCAACCGACACGCGTTTTGTCATTCGTTTGTACGCAACTGGCGTATCAAGCACGTTTGTAAAAAACGGCACGTAAGGAACAAATGCTGTTGTACCGAATGCAATCCACTGAATGCCTGCAACGCTTTTCGGAACGTCGGGACGTAATTGCAGCACGTGGGATTCTGCGGTACGTGAAAGCGAAATTGCTCGAAAGCGTTTTTTTTGATATTCTGTGTTGCCGTCGCCGAGCGGGTCAAACTCTGTTTCGTCGTAGTGCGAACTTAAAACGTATTCAACGTCTTCGAGCGAAATAAGCCGCGATGCTTTCCGAATAAATGGAATGTCGTTTGAAACTGGCGACTGCTCAATTTCGGGGTTAAAGTATTTTTGTGCAAACCATGCACGCGGCGTGTTGTAAACTCTGTCTTGCTCGCTTGAAGTTCCAAAAATGTGTCTGAAGTTAAAACCTGTTTTGTCCGGATTGAGCTTGTGCTTCGCGACAAATTCTTGGATGCCGTCCGACCAAAGATATTTCTCCTTATCTGCAAAATCGATTTTTTCAATGCACACTTGGTTTGGTGCAACGGCGTAGCAATCGTCTGGAATGCGTACGGCAACCCAATGATGACCACACGGAATTTCCATGTACCAAGCTTCGTTGATGTCTGCAAAAATAATCCCGTTGCCTTCTGCTGAGCCGTGCTTTGCAATTAGCTTGCCTAAAAATTCAACGCCTTCACGTGCGGAGTTAATGTACGGAAGAACAATGTCGTTAATCGCGTCTTCGGCGATGCCGTCTTTTACGAGCGGGTCGTACGCAAGCACTCTGGCGTTACCATAAACACTTTCGGTTGAGCTCAAAGCGATGTTCTTTTCGTTAATTCCAGCTTCACCGTAAAAACCGTTATTTTCTTTGTCGTTGGGATACGCTTGCGGAATCGAAGAATAGCGGTATGCTTCGCTTGGTAGTTCAATCTGAACGCCAGTATTTTTCGATTTGTACACACGCCCAGCTTTTGTTACACCTTTTTCAAGCACAAAAATTTTCGGACTGATTGCAGTGTGAAAATCTTCGTTGCGTGCAATCATAACCGAACCGTCGATACTTGCCTTTTTTCCAACCAATATTGTTGTGCAAGCAGAATGAGTATTTTCTTTTTTCATAAAAGCCTCTTTAGTTTTGATATCTTCGCATCTAAAAATTTTTATTTTACGCTTTCAATATACAAAGTTTTAAGCATTTCGACAATACTTGATAACAATGTTATCAATTTTATTGCAAGCGTTATCTTGTAAAAGATATTTGTCATGTGTGCGTGCTAGATAATTATCTTTTTTTTGATTATAATGCTTTGCGGTTTTATGCTGCGGTGAGGAGCTGCAACGTGTTTAATAGTTTTTTGGGTACGGTAACGGAAAAGTATGCAGATAGCATTGCCTTTGATACAGGTAACATTGAATGGATGATTATTATGTCGGCGAAGAGTTTAGAAGCATTGGTTGTCGGCAAAGAAGTTCGCATTTACGTTTATTTGCAGCATCAAGAAAATGCGATGCAGCTTTTCGGGTTTGCGACAAAACAAGAACGCCTTTTGTTTTTAGACTTGCTTAAAGTAAACGGTATCGGGCCGAAGCAGGCGATAAAAATTCTTTCGAATATTGAGCCTGCTGCGTTGATTGAAATTTTGGACTCAGGCGACACCGAAAAGCTAAAACGCGTTCCGGGGATAGGAAAGGTAACGGCACAAAAAATTTTACTGACTTTGAAGGGAAAACTCACTTTGGAAAATAACTTTTCTGAGCTTGCGGGAAATGTGCCGCATGCGGACGTGATTACAGCACTAACCGAAATGGGCTTTGAGCGTCGCCGAGCGGAAGCCTGCGTTACAACGCTAGCCAACGAAAAAAAATCCGCAGGCAGCGAAATAAACGATAACGAGTTGTTGCGCGAGGCAATCATTCGACTGTCGGCGGGCGGCAAATGATAAAACGGAAGCTTTGAATAAAAGTCGCGATGAAAATAAATTTTATTTGTTGCTGGTTGAATTGATTTTTTTTATAAAATAGCTTAAAATGTCGGGTAGTTATCGGTGAATTTTATTTGATAAAAATTACCGTTTTATTGCAAGAGCAGCTGAGTAAAACTATCTCGAGGTAAATGATGAAAGTACGATTTTGGGGAGTACGCGGTTCGATACCGACGCCCTTGACACCGCGTGAAGTGCAGAATCGCGTGACAGCCATTATTCAAAGACTGACACCGAAAGATGTTGAGACGGACGAGGCTAGGGCTAAATTTATTGCAGCCTTGCCAGACTGGCTTTTTACGACAGTGGGCGGAAATACTTCGTGCGTTGAAGTTGAAACGTCAGAGGGCGCGAGACTCATTTTTGATGCTGGTTCGGGATTGCGCGAACTTGGTAACGATTTGGTGAAACGCGAAAACTATAAAACCAATCGAGTTTACCATTTGTTTTTGTCGCATTTTCACTGGGATCATATTCAGGGGCTGCCGTTTTTCGGACCAGCTTATGACCCAGAAAACACGTTTATCGTTCACAGCATTCGTAAAACCTGCAAAGAGTTTTTGGAAAACCAAATGGCTCAGCCGTATTTTCCAGTGCAAATGTTTTCTGAGCGTGGCTTAAAAGCAAAGTTTCAGTTTCACCTCATCACCAACGATGAGCCGTCTTTTAAAATTGGAAATGCAACAATCGAGTGGCATCGAGTGCGTCATCCGGGTGGCTCGATTTCGTATTCGGTTAGCGATTTTACTTCGACAGATGAAGGTTCAACAAATCAGAAAAAAATTTCAAAAAAGTCGGATTCGGTGCAGCTAAAAACAAAGCCGACAAAAAAGTTTATTTACTCGACCGACGCACAGCTTCGCCCGAAAGATTTAGTAGACACTGACGAGAATATTCGCTTTTACCGCAACACCGATTTAATGGCAGTTGACTCGCAGTATACGCTGCAAGATTCGATTGAAAAAGACGGTTGGGGACACTCGACTTTTTCGATGGCGGTTGACTTCGCGATAAAATGGAAAGTAAAGAAAATTTTGCTTTTTCACCATGAGCCGACATATAACGATAAAACCGTTTTCGGAATTAAAACGAGTGCGGAGCAATATCGCGACTATCGCGGGGCAGGCTTTCCGGAAATCGATTTGGCACAGGAGGGAATGGACATTGTTTTATGAGCGACGTGCTGACTGTTGCACCGAACGATTGTGCTTGTGCCGAAAACACTTGCGGCGAAATATATCAATTTACTGATGCAGAACTAAAAGCTTTGGCAAAACTTTTTAACAAAAGCACTGTTCCGAATGGCTTGGAGCGTTTGTACCAATACGTAAAAAATTATAGTTATAAAACAATGACAATTGCAGAAGCTGAAAATTTTTTTCGGTAACTTTTGTAAATTTATCAAAAGATAAAATCATCTATTTTTGTAAAATGGCTCTTTTGCTATTTAGGCTTTGAGCCGAATCCTTGGCGGGATTTGAGCGATGTGGGTATTCCTAAAATGCATTGGTAAATGATGGAGCCTTAAAATCCTTTTAGGATTTTAAGGCTCCACATCGGCTGCATATTCGGTGAATGAAGCTTTGTCCTAAAAAACTGGATAACATTCGTAACCAGCATTTCGCAGTTTGTCGGAGATTGACACGCTGTCGCCTGTTTCGTTTACAATAACGTAAAATGCGGTCGAGCCGTTTTTTGTTTCGGTTTTGACTTGTGCGGGGAAGCCTTTTGCGACGAGCTCGGCAGCCAAGTTTTCGGCGTATTCTTTGGTTTTGAAAAATCCAACTTGATAGTATTTCGGCTTTTCGGAAGTTTTTTGTCCAGCGGTTGTGGCAGCCGATTTGCCTGACGCTCCCGCAGTTTCAGGCGTTTTCGCTGACGCAGAATTTGCAGCGTCGGCGTTTTTTTTTCGCGGCATTAAATACCAAAACGCAATCGGTGAAAGCGTCGCTTTGTTTTGCACGATTTCTGCTTCCATACTTGCGGGGAATTCTTTGAGGAGGCGATTTTTCACGGTAGCGTCGCCTGTAAGCCAGTACAGTGTAAAAAGCAATGTCGCGTTTGCGTCGGCAGAATATTTACGCAGTGCCGCAATATTTTCGGCAAGCTTGCTTTCGTCATCCAAGCCGGCAAGCAAGAGGTATACTTCTGCCTGCGTTTTCGTCGGAATGTCCGCCGCCTGTGCGATAATCGTGTTGAGGATGTACACGCCGAGCTGACTGTCGCCCGATAAAAAATACGAGCGGGCGACTTTTAAGTTCAAAGCCTGTGCGGTTTTGGCATCGGCGGCGATGAGGGCAGCCTGAGAATAGTAGCTGGCGGCTTCTGCAAAAAGATAATTCGTTTCCGCGTACGTGGCTAAAATCGTGAGAGCTTGCAACTTGTCGGCGGGTGCGTTGAGCTTCGAAATTGCGGCGGCAAATTTTTTTGCGATAACGTCTGGGCTTTCGCCTGATTCGGTAAAGCTCGCGGAAACGGCTTTTTGAACCTCAGGCGAAATTCCAGCTTGGGCGTTTAAGCTAATCGTAAAAAGCATTTGACACAAGTAAAAAAGAAAAATGCAGCAATTAGTTTTCAGCCGATGGTAATTGCTTTGGTTAAAAAAAATTTTAAGCACCGATTTAATTGTCGTCATTGTTGTTATTTTCTTTTATTTTTTGAAACCAAGATTTTTTTTCACCTTTGAGTTCGACTTCTTGAATATTATTTATTGACGAAGCTGTATTTTGTGTCGATGTGTCAAAAGATTTTTTTGACAAAGTTTTATCGTCGGAATGCTTTTTTGAGCCTGAGATAAAAAACGGCACGGTAAAGATAAATCCAATCAAAAACGAAAACAACGCAAACAAAAACACCGGCACGTTTTCGAAGGTTTTAAAACCTAAGCTGATGTTTATGCTATTGTTGATGTTAAAGCTAGCAAACAAGGCAAACAACAACAAGACAATGATAAAGTAAAGTGCTTTTCCTGACATATAATCTCCTCAAGTTCACAAATTTCAAGTTCCCGGGTTTTCCACAACGGAGCCGATAAAAGTTTTACCGTTCACGCGCTCCAGTCGCACTTGCATAAACCGCCCGATGTTTTTCGGCTCGGTGTTTTTGACGACAACCATTTCGCCTGCTTCGCTGTGTCCGAAAAGTTCAGCCGCATCATTGCGAGAATGCGACTCCAAAAGTACCGCAACGGTCGAGCCGATTTTTTCGTGCATCTTTTTTTCCGTAATCGCTTGCTGCAAATCAATCACCTTTTGCAAACGTGCGATTTTCACTGGCTCGTCAATCCTGTTCGGAAAGTCAAAGGCTTTTGTGCCTTCCCGCGGATTATAATGATACATAAAACACGAATTAAATTCAACCGTCCGCATTAGCTCCAATGTAGCTTCAAGGTCAGCTTCCGTTTCGCCGGGGAAACCCACGAGAATATCAGTGGTAATCGCAATGCCCGGATTTTTTTTCCGAAGAGCTGCAACCAGTGCGAGATAATGCTCCGCAGTGTATTTTCTGTTCATTGCTTGCAGGACTGGGTTTGAGCCGTTTTGCACAGGCAAGTGAACAGCTTTGCAAACACGTGGCTCACGGGCAATTACCTCGATGAGCTTTTCCGACATATCTTTCGGATGGCTCGACATAAAACGCACCCAACGGATGCTGTCAGTTTTTTCGCACGCACGGCAAATGCGTTCAAGCAAATCTGGAAAGTCGAGTTTTTCGCCGTCGAGCATTCCACTGTACGAGTTGACGTTCTGCCCCAAAAGCGTAATTTCTTTCACGCCTTTACTGCCGAGCATTTCAACTTCACGCAAAATCGCCGAAACGTCGCGCGAAACTTCTCGTCCTCGGACATAAGGCACAATGCAATACGAGCAAAAATTGTTGCAGCCGTTCATAATTGGCACAAAGGACTGAAAATCGCCTTCGCGGTATGAGCTATTTGCGAAAAGGTATTTTTCATTGGAACTTTGAATCGGGGAAGCTTGGGCGATTTCCTGCACATCGGCGGAATGATTTTTTCCGCTTGTGCTATCTTCAAGGTCGGCAAATATTTTTTCGAGCATTGCTCGGTCGCCGATGCCGACAACAAAATCGACAAAAGGAAAGCGCTCCGAAAATTCCGCCTTGAGCCTTTCTGCCATGCAGCCCATAACTAAAATTTTGACGGTTCGTTTTTTCTTCTGAGCTGAAAAAAAGCCCAGTCTGCCGAATACTCGGTTTTCCGCTGTAATTCTCACTGAGCAAGTATTGATAATAACGAGGTCTGCATCTTCCGCAGTTCCAGCTTGCCAGCCACGAGCTTTTAAGACTTGCTCAACTCCGTTTGACTCGGCAACGTTCATTTGACAGCCGTAGGTTTCAAAAAAGTACGTCATTGCGTTGATAGTATAATCAAAACGCACGAAAAGTCAAACCTTGTTTTATCGCACGAGTTTAATTTTTACGTTGCCGTTGCACTGTGGCTGCTACTAAAAAGCTAAAAGCTTAGAGCACAAGATGGGCGACTTAAAATCCTTTAAGGATTTTAAGTCGCCCTGTGGACAAGCCTTGCCGAATAAAGGTTATGCAATGGTATTTTTAATATTTTCACCGATTTTCAACGAACGCACTTGACTGTTTCGATAGTTCGTTATAAAATGTCGGCGTTACTAAGTTTAGCTTGGAGGCAATATGCAGATTTTGAAGGAAAGTGTTTGCGGCACGTTGCAGTCAAATGATTGTTTGATACGTGTGGAGCCGGCAAAGACTTTGGAGCTGGTGGTCGAAAGCTCTGTCAAAAATGAATTTGGCGAGCAAATCGAAAAAGTAATTCGGGCAACGCTTGCGGAGCTTGGTGTAAAAGAGTGCCGCTTGACGATTGAAGATAAGGGAGCGCTGGATTGCACGATTGCGTCTCGTGTTCAAACAGCTGTGGAGAGGGCGAGCCGCAATGAAAAATAGACGAAGTATGCTTTTTATGCCGGGGAACAACCCTGGAATGTTGGTGTCAGCCGATATTCTGGGAGCTGATTCTATTATTTTTGACTTGGAGGATGCGGTTGCATTGACGGAAAAAGATGCGGCTCGAGTACTTGTTTGCAATGCGCTAAAAACGCTCAAGTTTGAAAATTCGGAAATTACGGTGCGAATTAATCCGATTGATTCGCCTTATTGGGAAGCCGATTTGGAGGCTGTTGTGCCTTGTAAACTGGATGCTATCGTTGTGCCGAAAGCGTCAGTCAATGCGGTTCACAGCGTTGAGCAAAAAATAGCCGACGTTGCGAAAAAGTGCGGAATCCAGACACCGCCGAAAATGTTGATGCTCGTCGAGTCGGCTTATGGCATTATGGATTTGCAGGCGATTGCTGGAGCTTCAAAAAATATCGATGCTTTGCTTTTGGGTGGCGAAGACTTTTCGGTCGATATGGGCATTCAAAGGACAAGGCTTTCGAAGGAGCTTGAATATGCACGCTTTAAGTTGGCAACGACTGCTCACGCTTTTCAGCTGGACAGTTTGGACACGCCTTTCACCGATGTTGAAGACGCGGAAGGCTTGAAGCTTGACACGCAGTTTTCGAAGAGTATAGGATTTTCGGGGCGGCTTTTGATTAATCCGCGTCAAGTCGAAGATGTTCACGAGATATTCTCGCCAACCTCAAAAGAAATCGAAAACGCAGTTGCAATTTTGGCTGCCAACGAAGAAGCAAAAAAGGCAGGCTTGGGCGTTTTCAGTTATCGCGGAAAAATGGTCGACTTGCCAGTTATCAAGAGGGCGCAGGCTTTGTATAAAAGTGCTGTTGCTTGGGGCTTAATCAAAGGAGGCGATTTTAATGCTTAATATTCTTGGACGCGAAGGTTTGGATAATCCTTTTCAGGGAGCTTTTGCAAAACAGAAAAAGAGTTCCTACACTGTTACAAAGCGGGTAACGCCAGTTTTCGGTAAAAGTTTTGATGAAGTTTTGGACGCACTTCATTTGCGAAACGGTATGACTATAAGTTTTCATCACCATTTGCGCAATGGAGATTTTGTTTTAAATATGGTTATGGAAAAATTAAGGGCTCGAGGGTTAAAAGATTTAACCGTGATGGCATCGTCGATTTTTCCTGCACACGCGATTTTAGTTGACTGCATGCGAGATAAAACCGTAACGCAGATTATGACTTCGTATATGTCAGGCCCTGTCGCAAAGGCAGTCAGTGAGGGAGTGTGCGAAAAGCCTGTGATTATTACCACGCACGGTGGTCGTCCGCGAATGATACTCGAAAAAGAGGTAACGATTGATGTTGCATTTTTGGCGGCACCTGCGATTGATGCGTCGGGTGCGATTTCGGGAAGCGAAGGCCCGTCATCGTGCGGTTCGCTTGGTTATGCAGTTGCCGATGCCGAGTGTGCAAAGGCTGTTGTTGCTATTACCGACCACATTTGCGATAAAGTAAAGCGTCCCGACATTGCCGCAGGTTTAACAGACTTTGTCGTGGAAGTGGACAGAATTGGTGACCCGAAAGGAATTGTCAGCGGAACGACGCAAATCACAAAAGACCCGATTGGACTGAAAATTGCTCGCGATTGCCGCACTTTGATTGAGTACTCAGGGCTTTTCAAAGACGGTTTCAGTATGCAAACAGGTGCGGGGGGCATTTCGCTTGCTGTTTCTGCCGAAGTCGAAAAGCAAATGCTTAAAAAGAATATCAAAGGCAGTTTCGGCTGCGGTGGTATCACAGGTTATTTTGTCGGAATGCTCGAAAAAGGGCTTTTTAAGGACTTGTACGATGTGCAGTGCTTTGACTTGAGCTCTGTTGCGTCAATCGAAAAAAATCCGATGCATCACAAAATTTCGGCAAACCTTTATGCAAATCCCAATAATCCAGAGCATGTCGCTGGTAAGTTGGATGTGGTTATCCTCGGTGCTAGCGAAATAGACACGGATTTTAACGTCAACGTAACGACAGGTTCGGACGGTATTATTCTGGGTGGTTCGGGCGGACACGCGGACACTGCTGCAGGTGCAAAACTGACCATCATTGTGTCAAAGCTCTTCAATGCTCGCATTTCTTGCCTCGTTGACAAAGTCCGCACAATCACGACACCGGGCGAAACCGTGGACGCGTTGGTAACTGAACGCGGTATTGCGGTGAATCCGCGTCGAAGTGATTTAATTGCAAAGCTCAAAGCTGAAACCAACTTGAAAATCCTCACCATTGAGGAGTTGCTTGAAATTGCACAAAGTTTTACTGGAAAGCCGAAAACTCTGCCGCGTTCTGGAAAAATAGTCGGACTGAGCTGTTACCGCGACGGTACGATTTTGGACACAATCGACTGCGTTTAAGTTCATAAAGGTTTAATCCTGTGAACTAAAAGCGTGTTTAACTGCTTGCTGCAAACGTGAAAACGCTCGCGGCAGGCAGTTATCGTCGATGGTTCTTTGCTAAGAATTATTTTTCGCACGCATTCAATCCATTGAAAAAAAATTGAAAACCTGATAGTATTCTACGTGGAGGAATTTTTATGCTTTATGTATTTTCCGCTTTTGTGTTAGTGGTGCTGATTCTAGTGGTCTCGAATGTGAGGATTGTACCTCAGTCTTACGCCTTCGTTATCGAGCGTCTTGGTGCGTATGCTGCGACGTGGGAAGTCGGACTTCACGTGAAAGTGCCTTTTATCGATAGAATTGCAAACCGCATATCTATCAAGGAGCAAGTTTTGGACTTTGACCCGCAGCCTGTTATCACAAAAGATAACGTTACAATGATGATTGACACTGTGGTGTATTTCCAGATAACAGACCCGAAGTTGTATACTTATGGCGTTATGAATCCGATGAGTGCCGTTGAAAACTTGAGTGCGACGACGCTTCGAAATATTATCGGCGATTTGGAACTCGATGAAACTTTAACCAGTCGCGACGTAATCAACACAAAAATGCGAAGTATCCTTGATGAGGCGACCGACCCGTGGGGAATTAAAGTTAACCGCGTTGAAGTCAAGAATATTATGCCGCCAGACGCAATCCGCGAAGCTATGGAAAAGCAAATGCGTGCCGAACGCGAGCGCCGCGAAGCGATTTTGATTGCTGAGGGCGAAAAGCAAAGTACGATTTTAGTTGCGGAAGGCAAAAAGCAGTCCATGATTTTGGAAGCCGAAGCCCAAAAAGAAGCCGCAATCCAAAAGGCTCAAGGTGAAGCCGAAGCGATTTTGGCAATCCAGAAAGCAAAAGCCGACGGTATCCGCATGTTGCGCGAAGCCCAAGCCGACGCAAGCGTCATCCAGCTACGCAGTTTGGAAGCCTTCGAGAAAATGAGCGACGGAAAAGCCACGAAAATCATCGTCCCGTCCAACATTCAAGGCTTTGCAGGTATGGCAAGTGCCTTGTCCGAAGTTATCAAAGATAGCCCATCTGCACGTCAATAAATCTCTCTCGTCTCGTTTTTGGCTTTCGCACCGAAAGATGTGCCGTTCCGGCACGGTGTGTCAAATGCTTAAACACAACTGAAAACCCGAGACGTTTTATCCCGAAAACGGAGTTTACAAAAATTACTCTCCGTTTTCGGTGCTAGTTTTTTGCTCATCAGCATTCTCGTACACAATCAAGTATTTGCGTGAAGGAATCGACGTGTCTGGGTCAACGTAAGGACTGATGCGAAAGTTGGGCATTTTTTCGTTCGGTGAAAAAAGCACCGAATATGCAGTGAAGAACGCCCGATTAAATTCCTCGTACAGTGAAATCGACAGCTTTTTGTCGTTAGCAAGAATGTCTTCACCAGCAAAGACAGACGCGACCAAAAGTAGTTCCGCCTTTTCGTCTGAAACCGTGAAAGTTTCTTCGTCGTTCATCAGCGTATCGGGCAGCTTAAAATCAACCACGATATCGCAGGCAGCCTCCAGCGGAAGTGTGTCTTCCATTGGCAAAAGCGAAATGTAAACCTTTTCGGGGTACTTTGCCTGCATTTGCATTAAATAGCGGGCGGTTCCCTCCGGTGCTCCAAGCGTTACCACAATATCGCAGTTGCTAGCTTCGATTTTTTCCGCGATTGAGCGGAGAAGCACATTGCCAGAGCGGGTGAGCATTTGCCCGTAAGTATAAAGCTCAATTTTGGAGTCCGTATCGGACACGTAATTTTTGTTCAAGTAAGCGAGGACTTTTTCCCTTTTGTAATAATCTTCACCGAGAATAACAAGCACTTTGTTTTTAATGATGCGATGCGGCGATACCGCTTTTTGCTGCGGAACTTCTTTGTTGCACGCGATAAAAACGGCACAAAATAAACCTATTGCGAAAATTTTTTTCATCGCAACCATTATACCGAAAAGCTAAAAAAAAATCAGCAGATAGTTGAAAAAAGATGTAATTTTTGTTAGCACTTCGGTGTTATAGTAAAAAGAGTAGTTTTCGGGCTAGATAGTTTTTATCGGTATGTTTTAATATTTGGTCATTTATGGAAAAAGGACGGAAGGATGGCACTTTAGAGTAAGCGGCGTTTTTTCGTCTTTTTTACGACGAATAGTACCCGTGCGTATGTAGGCAAATCGCCGTTGCGTTTTTTTACAGCAGCTGGAGGAAACGGTTTTGTGATGCAGACACGGGGACGAAATTTTTCAGAGGCATAAGGAGAGTTCTTATGAAAAAAATTTTGAGTATTGCAGGTTTTGTGTTTGTAAGTTTGGCTTTGATGAGTTGTAAACCGGGCATAAAAGGTTCTGGCGAAACAATTCTCATGCAATTTGATAAAGACCACGTAAATCTTGACCTATCGCTCACTGGTTATTATATACCGTTTGGTATGACTGTTGTTAACCATGTTGTCTTCTATAATGATGGAAGCGGAATGCTGGGTACTATTGCAGGAAAGTATAAATTCACTTATACTGGTAATTCTACTTCTGGTAGATTTACGCCATTGGCACCTGTAAATGTACCTTTCAGTACGCAGGTTATAAGAGGCGGTAGTTATACGGTTAGCGGTGGAACACTTACAGTTATTGTAGATCCGTAAAATCAGTTGCGGAAGTGCAAAGCGTGAAACGATAATGTAAAAGCGGGCGCCCGCCTATGTCCCGTGTGTTTTTGTAGCAAGGTTAGTTTATGCTTCACTTAAACTAAAAATATTTCGGCATTTGACGGAGGTTTTATGTCAACCGATTTTCCAAAGAGTGTGGCAAGGAGCGTATTCCTAAAAAGCTTTTGACAAATGATGGTAGAATTAAAATCCTTTCAAGGATTTTAATTCTACCTGTGGATGAGTTTCGTCGTTTACAAAGACTAAATATTTATTAAAATCGATTTTAGTGAAACTTATGGCGATGGCTTGACTTTTTTTGAAATATGTGATATATATCACGAATTATAGTGTTTTTATGGAGGACACAGTGTTAAAAATCAGGTTAAAGAGGTTCGGAACTAACAAACGTCCGTATTATCGAATGGTTGTTCAGGATTCCAGGGAGCCTCGCGATGGAAAAACGCTTGATCAGGTTGGCGTGTACCACCCGATTGAAGCCGAAGATGTGCAAATCAAATTTGACGCTGAAAAGGTGAAGTCTTGGATTTCGAAGGGTGCGCAGCCGAGCGATACGGTGAAGCGTCTTTTGAACAAAAGGGACTTTAAGCTTTCGGTTTAAGTTTGAAGTGATGAGTTAAGAGAGGTATTTATGCAAAAGGATTTGATTGAATTTATTGCAAAAGCTCTTGTTGACGACCCGAGTGCAGTGTCGGTGAATGAAACCGAAGGCGAAAAAGGCACGGTTTTGGAGCTGAAAGTCAAGGAAGAGGACATCGGTAAAGTTATCGGAAAGCAAGGCAGAATTGCTAAGGCTATGCGAACTATACTCAATGCCACTGCGGGAAAAACAGGAAAAAAGTACTCACTTGAAATCTTGGACTAGTGATGAACTTTTAGCGACAGCGAAAATTCGTGGCACTTTCGGTTTGGACGGTTATCTGAAAGCTGAGAGTTTGTCGGGTGATTTGGAACATCTTGCGAAGCTAAAAAAGGTTTTTGTTCAGTTTTACGATTCGCCGTTGCAAAAACGGACATTGAGCGATGGCTATTTTACGATAGCGGAAACCGTGATTCGGAACTCGGATGTTTTATTTAAGTTTGAAGGGATTAACGATTCGGTTGCTGCGAAACAGTTTAAGTCGGCGACTATTTTAATCCCGCGTGATAAAGCCGCCCCGTTGCACGAGGGTGAGTTTTATATTTGTGATCTTTGTAAGTGTGTACTTGTGTATGAAGGTGAAAACCTCGGAAAAATAACAAGCGTATTTGAAGGCGGCAGTTCGTTTTTGATTGAACTGACCGAAGCTGAAACGGGCAGACTGGTGTACATTCCTTTTAACGATGAGTTTATCGGAGAAATTAATTTACAAGAGTTTACGGTACAGCTGATGCACCGCTGGATTTTAGATTGAAAGTTTGAATACTTTTTGAGAACTTTTTGAGTATGAAATTTTATGTGCTGACCTTATTTCCTGAAATCGTTGAAAGCTTTTTCACAGCTTCGATTATGGCTAAGGCGGTTGAACGGAAGTTAGTTGATTATTCGCTTATAAATATACGGGATTTTGCCTTTGACAAACACAAAACTTGTGATGACCTAACCTATGGAGGCGGAGCTGGAATGCTTTTAATGCCTGAGCCAGTTTCGCTCGCCTTGGATTCGGTTGAAGCACGGAACAAACGGGTTGTTTACCTAACGCCATCAGGCAAGCCTTTTACGCAGGACTATGCGAAAGAGCTTTCTGGCGAGCGGGAGCTTGTGTTTTTGTGCGGACGTTATGAAGGGCTTGACCAGCGCGTAATCGATGAGTATGTTACCGATGAAGTGTCGATAGGCGACTATGTTATGTCTTCAGGCGAAATTGCAAGTTTGGCGGTTATAGACTGCATTTACCGGCTTTTAGATGGCGTGATTTCCGAAGAGTCTCTCGTGGAAGAAAGCTTTTCCGATGGGCTTTTGGAATATCCGCAGTACACACGGCCGGCTGTGTTTCGGGAGCGAGCAGTTCCCGATATTTTGCTGTCTGGGCACCACGAGAATATCCGCATTTGGCGGTTAAAAAAGCGTCTTGAAAAAACGCTGAAAAACCGTCCAGATTTAATCGAAGCGAAACGGATGTCTGGTACTTGGACGAGTGAATTAGAAAAACTATTGAAGGAGATTTTAAATGGCAACTGATTTGATTAAAAAGATTGAAGCTAGCCAAATGGTTGAAAATCAACCTGAGTTCCGTGTCGGAGATACGGTAAAAGTGATGTTCAAAATTATTGAAGGCAAAACCGAGCGTATTCAAGCGTATGAAGGCTTGGTTATGTGCTTTAAGAACAAGGGCTTGAGCCGAACATTTACCGTACGCAAAAATTCATACGGTGTAGGTGTTGAACGTGTGTTCCCATGTCACTCACCGCGAATTGCGGGCGTTGAAGTAATTCGTCCGGGAAAAGTCCGACGTGCGAAACTTTACTATATCCGCACGAAGATTGGTAAGGCTGCAAAGATCAAAACCCGCATGCCGACCAAATAGACCCAAGGGTTTTATTATCGTTTGTAAAAAGCTCTGCGAAGGAATACTTTGTGGAGCTTTTTTATGTATGAGGCAAAAAACTGCCTTGCTTTTAAGGTTGTCGCAAAACAAAGGCATAGCTAAAAACATTGTTACGATTTGTAAAAAGCGTGGTTGTGCGGGAAAGGCTTTTTGCGGTTAATGCAACGTACACCGTTCATTGAGCGTTGTCGCTTGCAGTGCGATGCGAAGCAAAGCACTGCTTTTAAAAAAAGGTGTACGTCCATTTGCGTTTTTTGCATTGTGCGTTTTCAGCAAGAGTGCTTTCGGTTAGTGAAGCTTCAAGTGAAATTATGCCCCTTGCAAAAAAACTGCGATTAGGTTAAAAATATGCATGGTTTTAAGTTCGATTGGGCTTTCCCTGTAATTCTTTTTTGGAGATTTTTGTGTTGTTAAATATTTTGATAGGTTTGTTGCTTTTGAGCGTTTTGGTGTTTTTGCATGAAGCGGGGCATTTTATTGCAGCACGTTTGTGTGGCGTTGATGTGCTGGCGTTTTCGGTTGGGTTTGGTCCAGTTTTGCTCAAAAAGAGAATCGGCAAAACCGAATACCGTTTGTCGCTTTTGCCTTTTGGCGGTTATTGCAGTATGCGTGGCGAAGACGCTTTTTCAAAAGCTCTGGACGAAAATCTCGCAGAAATTCCGAAAGAGCCGAACGGCTTTTACAGTGTTAGCAAGCTGCGGCGGATTATCATTGCGTTTGCAGGCCCATTCGCAAACTACTTGACGGCAGTCGTGTGCTTTGCGGTTGTCGCCGCGATTGGAACAACGTATTACACGAGTTCAAATCAAATCGCTCCGACGTACTATTATGGAGGGCAGCGGAACACTCCCGCTGAGATTGCAGGCTTGCAGGTTGGCGACCGCATCGTTAAAATCGACGGTGAAGCAACCGCAACATTTATGGATGTCCACGAAAAGATTGCCCTCAATCCGAATAAAAAAATGCTTTTTACCATTGAGCGAAACGGAAGCATTGTTGAAACAGAAATAACTACCGCACTAAATAAAGACACAGGTGCAGGCTACGTCGGTTTTTATCCTTTTGTGCCTTTGCTTGTGAGCCGTGTAAACGCGGACTCGGCTTTCGCAAAGGCTGGCATCGAAGCAGGCGACTACATCCTAAAAATCAACGACACGGAAGTCAGCAATCTTCAAGACCTAGTGAGCTATTTTAAAAAAACGCCGAACCTAAAAAACGCCGAGTTTACGATTAAACGCAATGAGCAGGAACTCGCAAAAACTGTCGAGATTCCGTATTACGACGAAACGCAAATGCCGAACTTGGGTTTGATTGCAGAAGGCGTTAAAGTTAAGGTCGAGGGAAAAAGCTTTTTTGCGAGCATCTCCGCAGGCTTTTCTCAAACGCACAAAACTATCCGCGAAGTTTTCAAATCGTTCGGACTTTTGTTCAAAGGCGTAAATCTAAAATCAGCCCTCGCGGGCCCATTGAGCATCAGCAGTATGCTCGGCGAAAGTGCAAAAGAAGGCTTCGCGTCAGGCTTTTTACAAGGCATTTACAACATCGCAAACTTTGCGGCGTTTATTTGCGTATCGCTTTTCATTATGAACCTCTTGCCGATTCCTGTTGTGGACGGCGGCACCATTTTCGTCGCACTCGTGGAAATCATTGTTCGCCGCTCCTTGCACCCAAAAGTTTTGTATTACATACAAATTGCTGGCTCCATAATCATCTTTACCTTGGCAGCCTTTGCAATTTGGGCAGACATCAATCGCATCTTTTTTCATTGAGGCTTAACTTTCTTTGGACACTTTTAACCGAATGATAGTGCATTAACCAAAAGCTCAAGTTTAAGGCAAAGGGTTTTATCTTCAAGGCTTGTAAGTTTGGGCGAAAAAAATTTCGCCCCACTTATGAGCTTAGTACCATTTTACTCGCAAAAGATAAAGTCAGCCCTTGCAAAAAAAACCGAAAGCGAGTAGAGTATAACGCATACGTAATCGTGGAAATATATGAAAGTTAAAGAACTGATTTTTATAACTTGCGTGTTTGTGTTTTTAATTGCAGCATCGCTTGTGTTGTTTTTGAAACTAGGTAGTCACTCGGAGGTAACGCGGCTTTCAGAAAAAGATGTGCTTAACGTTTTGTTTGTGATTGATGACGGCGGTGAAGCAATTTCAACAAACCTTATCTCGTATTACACTGGCAATAATCGAGGCTCAATGATTGATATTCCAGCAAACACCGCCTTGATTTTGCAATCGCTGGGACGTACGGACGGCATTGGTGCAGTCTATCATGAAAAAGGTTTGCCCGAATACACAAAAGAAGTTGAAAAATTTTTGAACCTCGCACTTCCGTTTCAAGTGAAAATTGACTTGAAAGATTTTGCGTATTTTACGGATATGCTCGGTGGCATTTCGGTTTTTATTCCGAATAGCGTAGAAGTAAAAACAGAAACGGACTTATATCTTTTGCCGTCTGGTTATGTGAAGCTTGACGGTGAAAAAATCCTGCAATATATGCTTTACGAAGAAAACGATGAAGATGCAGGTGCAGTTGCTTTGCGAAAACAAAATGCAGTCCTCGCTTTTTTGAGAGCATGCAACGAAAACGCAAAAACTTTTTTTTCGGATTCTTTTTTTAAATCGGTCGAAAAAAAAGTTTTGAGTAATCTCCGCGGCAAGGAACTAAAAAAGCTGATTGAGCAAATTGCAAAAACAGACACGGAGCGTGTTGTGCCGCAACGTGTTTCAGGTGCACTCAAAACGACAGCTGATGGTAAAGAGCTTTTGTTTCCAGTTAATGACGGTGCTCAAATTAAAGAAGTTGTTAAGCAAACGCTTTCGTCGCTCGCGTCCGAAGAAGGTGTCGTTCTTGAGCGTGTGTATGTTTTGCAGATTTTGAATGCAACCGACAGGATCGGACTTGCAAAAAACACTTCCGAAATTTTTCAGAGCTTCGGATATGATGTTGCAAGCATCGATAATGCAAAAGAGCTTCGCGACAAAACTATTGTGATTGACCGAATCGGAAATGCTGCGGTTGCAAAAGTTGTTGCAGACGTGATTTCATGCGAAAATATTTTGTCGCCTGAAACAAGCGAAGAATTTAGCGGAACTGAAAGTGCAGTCGATTTTACGGTGATACTTGGGGCTGACTTTAACGGCACGCAAGTTGTCAATCGCAAATAGAGAGTGCAGCAAAATATAAAAATGAACTTGAGGAAAAGTTATGGATTTACAGGAAAAAGTAATTGAGCTTGCCAAGTCCTTGCAGGATTATAAGGCGGCTGATGTTGTTGTTTTGGATTTAACAAAAAAAAATACTTTCACAGATTATTTTGTGATTGCGACAGCTGGCAGTGCAACGCATGCAGGCGGTTTAGAAAAGCAAGTTAGCGAAAAGGCAGCAGTGCTTGACTTGCCGCCTATCAAAAAAATGCAAAAGATTGCAGACGGCGACGACTGGAAGCTGATTGATTTGGGTGATGTTGTTATTCACATTATGAGCGAAGTTGCCAGAAAATTTTACAGTTTGGAAAAACTTTGGTATGATGCAGAACCGATATTCAAAAGCTAAGTTGCGTTTACCGTTATGAACCTTTATGAATATGCGTTAGATGATGACATAGCAGCAGTTGCGACAGCTCTTGCTCCTGCGGCAATGTCGGTATTGCGGACGTCTGGGCGGGACGCATTCAAAAAATGTGCCGCGATATTTTCTCGTCCGAAAAAACTTTTGGAAAGTAAAGGCAACGAACTCATCCACGGTTGGATTTTGGAGCAAGGCAAAAAAGTTGATGAAGTCGTTTTATGTGCATATCGCTCACCAAAAAGTTTCACTGGCGAAGATTCCGTCGAGATTATGTGCCACGGCGGCGTCAGTGTAACGCTTGCGATATTGAACTTGTTGCTGCGTTCGGGTTTCAGGCAAGCACGCACTGGAGAATTTACTTTTCGCAGTTTTATTTCGGGCAAAACCGATTTAACCAAAGCCGAAGCTGTCAAAGAAATTATCGATGCAAAGACAGCAAAAGCCGCCGAAAACGCAGCGAGCCGTTTGTCGGGTGTACTCGCTGAAAAGTTGGAGCAAGCGAAGCGTTGCATATTGTATGCTATTGCCGAACTCGAAGTTAAAATCGAATATCCAGAAGACGACGGCAGTGATGAAGCTTCATCGATACACACCGAAAAAATTTCCGACGCTATGAGCATTTTGGAAAGCGTCACTAAGCATTGGAATATACAGAAGATTTATAGTGACGGTGCAAAAGTTGTTTTAGCTGGCAAACCGAACGCTGGAAAGTCGCGGCTTTTTAATGCTATTATAAATGAGGAGAGAGCGATTGTTTCTGACATTGCGGGAACGACTCGCGATTGGCTCGAAACCGATTGCAACTTTGGAGGCTTGCCGATTAAGCTTTATGACACTGCTGGCTTGCGTTTTACAAATGAGCATATCGAAAAACTTGGTATCGATAAAACAAAGCACTTGAGCGAAGCCGCCGACTTGATTTTATACTTGGCGGACGGAACACGCGAACCTGACACAGAGGACTTTGAGTTTTTGACTGCCGACAAATATGCAGGCATTCCAAAAATTTTAGTTTTTACAAAGCAAGATTTACTTGTCGGCGAGTCTGCGGATGTGAGTGTATCAGCGTCCGCCGAAAAACTTTTGCAAGCAAAAATCATCGACGCTACGGTCGTGATTTCTGCGGCGACGCATTTTGGCATCGACACTTTGGTTGATAAATGTTTTTCGCTTTTGGTTCAAGGCGAGACACAATCAGAAACTGTAACTGTAGGAACGCAACGTCAAAAAACCGCGGTGGAACGTGCCACAGGTTTTTTGCAACATGCACTTCAAAGTGCAGCCGCAAATATGCCTGTTGATGCAGTGGTGCTTGATATGGAAGAGGCTCTTCACTTTATCGGTGAACTCACCGGCGAGCTAAAAAGTGATGACATACTTGGCGAAATATTTTCGAACTTTTGCGTCGGTAAGTAATTAATGTGCTGGTGCGTCTATTCGTTTGAGCTTTGGTAAATGATGGACAACTTAAAATCCGCCAAGCGGATTTTAAGTTGTACCGTGGATAAGCTTTTCCGTTTACAAAAGACAAAAAGAGTGATTGCACGAGTTTAATTGTCTTCGAAGTTTTGGAGTTTTTGTTTTACTTTGAAGCATTCTGTGCAGTTTAGAAAGTCTTTGATGTGGCTTGCATGGTTGATTTTTTTATTCCAGACGAGGTAGATGTCGCGGTATTGGTGTGGAACGTCGCCGAGTTCAAAGGCTATGAGCTTTTTGTTTTTTACCATTTCTGCGACTGCGATTTTCGATATAAACGAAGTCCCCAAGCCTTCTGCCGCTAATTGCTTGATAACTTCGGTGTCGTTTATGGAAGCACTTATGTTTATCGAATCTAAATCTATGTTTTGAGATTTTAAGATGAGTTCCATATTTTGTTTGACGGCAGAGCCTGCTTCACGGATGATTAGCGGTTCTGCGGCAATGCGTTTTAAGTCTGGGTTGGATTTTTTGAGCTTTTGGTAATAGGCATTGTTTGCACTTATAAACACAAATTCGTCTTTGTAGATTGGAAGGAACTCGCAGTTTTCATCTTCGGTTTTCATTCCGACAATTCCGATGTCGACAGCATTGAGCGAAACTTTTTTGATTGTTTCGAGACTGTTTTTTTCTTCGACTTTGATGTAAACGTCTGGGTGTTTTTTTTTGAACTCACGCACTATCGAAGGAAGGAGGTAGCCAGCAGGAATTGTCGAAGCTCCGATTGTTATAACTTTACGCTCAGGATGAATAAACTTGTCGATTATTTTGTCGCGTTCGGCGAGAATAGCTTTGGCTTCGCCGTAAAGTTTGTTGCCAGCTTCGGTTAATTTAAGCTCACGTGTGGAACGCAAAAAAAGTGGCGTATCAAGCTCCTCTTCAAGTTGCTTTAAGGTGAGACTTACTGTCGGTTGCGATATGTTCAAGTCGGTTGCAGCTGTGGAAAAACTTAAGTTTTCCACAAGCTTGATAAATATTTCAAGTTGTTTAAATTCCATAAAAACTCCTTTTTAGATGCACTTTTGTTGTGTTAGTTGCATCTTTTGGCGAATCCGCAAAAGCACGTCGTACAGCTTTGTACTAAAAGCGAAAGCCCTATTTACAAGTTCGGCTTTTTTAATTAAAATAATGAGGATTATCGAGAGGTTTATTTTATGCAAAATTTGTTGGATAATGTTCAAAAGTGGCTTGCAAAATATCCGTTGCGTGGAGATGTTTGTTGGTTGGCTTTTATTTTGTTGATTTCGTTTATTTTTGGCAAGATTTTGAAAAAAATTTTGTCGGGCGTGGTTAAAAGACTTCCGGCACGCTTTAAAGATAAAACAAAGAATGCAATTGGTTATTATATTTTCGAGAAGCTTCACCTTGAGCGGGCTTCGTTGGTGATTTATATTTTCGCCTTGAATTTTTTGTCGGAGAAGCTGAGTATCGGGGCGGGATTTATGCAAAAAATCGCAAGTCTCATCGCGATATGGATAATCGTTAGGCTTTTGCACGGACTTCTGGACGGACTTACCGCCTACACTGAAAGCGAGCCACGATTTATGGGAAAGCCTTACCGCAGCTATATTCAGGTGTTTATCATACTGATATATATCGCTGGGGCGATTATTGCTGCTGGCACTGTCAGCGGAAAGTCGCCTTGGTCGCTTTTAAGTGGTATCGGAGCGATGACGGCTGTGCTTTTGCTGGTTTTTCGCGAGACGATTCTTTCGTTTGTGGCAAGCCTCCAGATTTCTTCTTATGATTTGGTGCGACGCGGCGACTGGATTTCTGTTCCAAAATACGATGCTGACGGAGATGTTACCGAAGTTGCCTTGCATACGATAAAAATCCAAAACTGGGACAAAACAATCTCCGTTTTGCCGACAAGCGAACTTTTGCAAAGCGGTTTTAAAAACTGGCGTGGTATGGAGGAAACTGGCGGCAGGCGTATAAAACGCTCAATCTTTTTGGATGTTTCTTCGGTGAAATTTATGGACGAGGATTTGAGACGAAGGGTTGGAAAAATTGAACTTTTGAAATCGTATTTTGCCGAGGTTGAAAGCTCTGACATAAGTGCAAAATACGCAAATGATACGGAAAGTCCATTGAATGACCGACGACTCACGAACATCGGTACTTTTAGGATGTACGTTACTCGCTATCTGCAAGGGCTCGACACCCTGCGAAAGGATTTGACTTTTTTGGTGCGTCAGCTTGAGCCGAGTGCGACGGGAGTTCCTTTGGAGATTTATGTTTTTACGACGACGACAGACTGGGGCGAATACGAAAAAATCCAGTCCGATATTTTTGACCATCTTTTTGCGGCTGTTCACGAGTTTGACCTTCGAATATTTCAGTATCCTGTCGGAGGATTTTTGGCAAAGAAATAGCCTTTTTGGGAAATTTTATGTGAAGCTTCTAAAAATCCCCAAAAAAAATATAAAAAATATAAAAAAAATGTAACTTTTTTGAAAAAACCGCTTGACAAAATATTTTTTTTGGTCAATAATATTGCCGTGCCAAGTATTTTGGTACAGATTTTTAGAGGAGGAATTTTTTATGAAAAAATTCTTAGGTATTTTGTTGATGTCTGTACTGGTGGGCGGAGCTGCATTTGCCCAACTAGAGATTGTTCCTACAGGTAGTGCAAAGTTGTCTTGGGGTATCGACCTCGGAAAGGGTGCTGTGGATGTAAAGCATGGTTTTTATAATGAAAACAAGTTGGCTATTCTCATCCCGTTCTTTCGCAATCGACAGCGTTTTTCAGGCGGAAGCTCAAACAAGGAAGCTGATATTTATGCTGACCTTAATTTTAGTGTTATACCTACTGCTAAAGGCCGTATTGCTGGTGAGAGCGTTTCAGCAGCATTGCATTTTTATGGAGCATATATCACCGTATACAATAAGCCGGACTTTTCTGCTGGCGAGGCTATTGGTTGGGAACCTATAAATGTTGATGGTGGTGGAAAAGACGGATGGTTTAATCCGGAGTTTACAGGTTGGGGAACAAAGATTGGTTATGCCGACAAGAACTTGATGGGACTTGATATTGGACTCAAACTCGGTTCCGATGGAAACTGGTTGGGTAAAGCCTCTGACGGAAGTACAACTGTTGCACACAGCCAGTATGCAATGGGACTTGACTTTGCTATGTCTCCTGTAGAAAAATACTTGGACATCAGTGCTACATTTAACGTTATTTTCAACAAGGCTAAGTACGCAACTGCTGCTGGTCAATACGGAAAAATGATGAACTTCGGTATCGGACTTGCATCAGCACCTATTGATGGCATGAAAATCAAGCTTGGTTTTGACGGAGCTGCCGTTGACGGCTTTATTTGGGATGCTGGTTTGAGCTTCGGTTACAAATGGGTTGGTGCAGCACTTTACTTTGCTGGAAAAGACTCTGAAAAGGCTGACGGAAAAGACTTTAACATGGATGCACACCTTGCATTTACTTCAGATGAAGAAGGCGACACAAACTTTGTGCCAGGCTTGGCGTTCGGTGCAGTTGTGAACGCATATAACCTTTTGTCGAAGCCAGTTGCTCCGAATACAATTCCTCTGGGTCTCAAGGTATTCGCTTCATACAAGGCTACAATCAACGACTCAATGTGGATTAAACCGTATGCAGAATTCTACGGTGAAACAAATCACACTAACAAGTTTGATATGGCTTACGAACTCGGCGTTATTTACAGCCCGATGGAAAAAGTTGAAATTGCAGCAGCGTGGAATCATGGCGAGCTTGGTGCAGACACCTATGCTGGTCAATTTAAAACAGGCGAAAACATGATTGAGACACCGCTCAACTACGGTGGCAACAACGGTCATAACGGTACTTTTGTGCTAAGCCTCACGCTTAAATTCTAATCACTATACTTCGTATAGTTTAACACCCGCCGCAAGGCGGGTGTTTTTGTTTTTAATAGTGTCCTATTCTCTTCACAAAACATTGAATAATCATTTGTCTTATGCTACAATCTTTTTCGGGAGGCTTGAAGAATGGATTTTGATTTTTCGCGAAAAATACCGATTTGGGTGCAAAGTTTTGAAGTGATGCGTAACGATAAATTTCTTTACGTTGATAAAACGCACTTCTTGTTTAAACTTGTATGCTCTAACCGAGTGTATTTTTTAAGCCGACCGAGACGGTTCGGGAAAAGTCTATTTCTTTCGACGCTCAAAGCGTACTTTTTGGGGCAAAAGGAGCTTTTCAAGGGGCTGTACCTCGAAAAAGCCGAAGAGAAGCGAGCCGAAATCGAAAAGACAGACGCATGGATTGAGTATCCTGTTTTGTACATGGACTTTAACATCGGTAGATACGATGAACCTCATTCGTTAAAAAGTCATCTAAACATTATTCTAACCCAATTTGAAGATATATACGGAGCTCGCGAGCAAGAAGAAGAGCCAGCCCAACGTTTTGCAGGTATAGTACAGCGTGCTTTTCAAAAAACAGGCAAGCAGGTTGTAATTCTTGTGGACGAGTACGACAAGCCCCTTTTGCAAACGATGGGTGCAAACGAAGCATTGAATGAAGAGTTCCGCAACACTCTGAAAGCCTTTTATTCAGTAACAAAAACCTGCGATGAATATATTCGGTTTGCTTTTTTGACAGGGGTTACAAAGTTTAGCAAAGTCAGCATTTTTAGCGACTTGAACAACTTGCAAGATATAAGTATGCTGAATAACTACGCCGAAATATGCGGACTAACTCAAGGCGAAGTAGAAAATACCTTTAAGCCTGAAATCGAGCGGCTTGCAAAAAACACGAATAACAGTTATGAAAAAATGCTTGAAGAGTTAAAGAAGCGTTATGACGGTTATAAGTTTAGCGTTTTAGGTGAGCAGGTTTATAATCCATTTAGCATATTGAATGTGCTGAACGCAGGGGAGCTAAAAAACTACTGGTTTGCGACAGGCACGCCGACTTTTTTGGTAAATTACTTAAAAGATGCACATTACAATGTTCCCGACCTTGACGGAAAAGTGGAATTAAATGAAGCAGGAATAGAAATGTATAGTGCAGATGCGAAAAATCCATTGCAGATACTTTTTCAGGCAGGTTATTTAACGATAAAAGAGTACATAGCAGAAGCGAATATGTATCGGTTAGGTTTTCCAAACGATGAGGTGCGTTATGGCTTTTTAGAAAATTTGCTTCCGTCGTATTCTTCGCTTCGCTCTGATGAAACAGGAGTTTCGGTATGGGAGTTTGTGAAGGATGCTCGTGCGGGAAATGTCGATAGCTTTATGGAAAGGATGCAAGCGATAATTGCAGGTGTGCCATACGATAATTTACCTGACGATAAACTTAAATTGCGAGAGAAAAACTATCAGACGGCGGTGTATTTAATTTTTAAGCTGATGGGTCAATTTGTGCAAACCGAAATTCATTGTGCGAAAGGGAGAGCGGACTGCATCGTTCACACAAAAGATACGATATACATTTTTGAGTTTAAGCTGATGAGTGCAGGCAGTGCCGATGATGCGATTGCACAGATAAAAGAGAAAGGCTATGCGTCGCAATTTAAGGCGGATGGTAAAAAGATAATCCTAGTCGGTTCGAGCTTTGACGAAGCGGAGATAACTATCGGCGAGTGGAAAGTGGAAGAACTTACTGATATTTAAAAACATCGTTTATTTTATCGATATAAAAATATTTAATAAAACAATATCTAATTACAGTTTCGTTTTTATCATCCAAATATATTAACCGAAGCTTCAATAGAGATGCCTTAACCTTCACGAGCAAAAATATTATTCTCCGATAGTTATTTTCAAAATAAAAATAAACTATGCATTTTTTGTGAATTCTAGGTTTATAATACAATGCACAGTTAAACAAAATGTAGTTTTTTATATTTTCCTATTGACTTTATTTTGCAATTGTGATAACATTGTTATCAAAAATATAACAGTGTTATCAATCAAGGAGTTGTGTGTATGAATAAAAATTCTAATGGCTACAAGATCAAAGATTTTGTTTTGTTGGGTATCGTTACGGCGATTTACTTTGTGCTTTATATGGTGATTGGTTTTGCAACAGCAGGTTTAAATCCGCTGCTACATGCATTTTCACCTGCGGTTTTTAGTTTGGTTGGCGGAACGGTTGTTCTCTTTTTAATGTACAAGGTTCCGAAGTTTGGCATTCTAACTTTGCAAACTTTGCTTTTGTTTGCATTGGTTACAGTAATTGGTATGGGTTATCTTCCGTGGTTTATAAGCTCGGTTGTTTGTGCTGTGCTTGCTGATTTGATTGCTGCTAGCTCAAGTTATAAAAGCACATGGAAAAATGGGGTAGGCTATGGACTAATGCAGGTTGGAAGTTCTGCAGGCGGTATTATTCCTGCAATGTTTTTTGCTGAAGGTTATAAAGCCGAGTGGACGGCACGCGGTATGACTGCAGAACAAATGGATGCATCTATCGCTGTAAGCACAGGAGTTATCGGCGTTGTCGTTTTGGTGGTAACATTTATCGCTGGCTTTATCGGCATTTTAATTGCACAAAAAATTTTGGCAAAGCATTTTAAATAATGCTATATCGCTATTGGGAATTACTAATGAGTAATTCCCAATGGCATAGTTCGCATTCAAAATTAAATTGGTCGGTTGTTTTATGAATTTATTAAAAAAACATATTGCTGCAATAACTGTTTCTATTTTGTCGGCGGTTGTAAGTGTGGCGTGCGGTATTGTTCCGTTTTTTTGTGTTGCAAAAATTATAACTCTGATTACGGAAAATAACCACGACATCAATTCTTTTGCTTCGCTGATTGTGTTAGTTTTTGCAGGGTTATTCGGAGCTCTTATTTTTTATCTTATTTCGACGGTACTATCGCATACTATAGCATACGGTGTTATTGCCGATGCACGTAAAACCGTCATTGAAAAACTTGTTGCAATTTCGATGGGACAGGTTGAAAAGAAAAGTAGTGGTCAGTGGGTGCAGTTTGTCGTTGAGACACTTGACAAGTTAGAAAGACCGATTGCACACATGATACCAGAAGTGATTGCGAATATTTTGATTCCAGTCGCAATGGTTATTGTTGTTTTTGTTATGGATTGGAGAGTTGGACTTGCAAACATTGCAAGCCTTCCGCTAGGCGTTTTATTTTCGATGCTGATGATGAACGGCTATGAAGAACGTTTTAATAAATATCAGCAGGCGGCAAAAAATATGAATACTGCCGCCATTGAGTACATTCAAGGCATCAATGTAATTAAAGCTTTTAATCGCTCCGCATCTTCATACGGCAAATTCAAAAAAGCCGTTAACGAAAATAGAGACGCAATGCTCGATTGGTTTTTTAGTGTTTCATTTTATATTACTGCGGCAATGGAAATTATTCCAGCATCGCTTTTGTTTGTTCTTCCTGTTTCACTTTTTTTATTTGCGAAAGGCACTCTCACTTCTGGAATTCTTGTTATGTGCGTGCTACTTTCGTATGCATCATATAAACCGCTTATTAAGGCGATGAGTTTCATGGATATAATGGCGAATGTCAAAGTAATTATTCGGGAAATACAATCGGTGATGTGCATACCCGAAATGCAGCGTGGAGGTCAACGACAAAAAGTTTTGTCGCATCAAGTTACGTTTGAGCATGTTAAGTTTGGTTATGATAAAGCTCCGATTTTTTCAGATTTAAATTTTACTGCAGAAGAAAAAAAACTTACTGCGATTGTTGGACACTCAGGTTCAGGAAAATCTACAATTGCAAGATTGATTGCAGGATTTTGGAATGTAACTGACGGAGCAGTAAAAATTGGTGGCGTTTCTCTTCGTGATATGCCACTTGAGCAAAATATGGAATTGGTAACATTTGTTTCGCAGGAAAAATTTTTGTTCAATAAAAGTATTGCTGAGAATATGCGTATGGCGAAAGCGAATGCAACAGACATTGAAATAGAAGAGGCTTGTAAAAAAGCTAGTTGTCATGAATTTATTGCAGCATTGCCGGAAGGTTATAACACAAATGCGGGTGAAGCTGGTACGCATTTTTCAGGTGGCGAGCGACAACGATTGACGATTGCACGTGCTTTATTAAAAGATAGTCCAATCGTTGTGCTTGATGAAGCTACTGCGTATTCAGATCCAGACAATGAAGCGTTAATACAACAATCAATTAACGCATTGCTCAAAGAGAAAACAGTGATTATGATTGCACATCGCCTTTCGACAATTATTCACGCGGATAAAATTATTGTTTTGAATAATGGAACAGTTGATGCACAAGGAACACACAGTGAGCTTTTGAAAACAAGCTCAGTGTATCGAGAGCAATGGGAAGCTCACGAACGAGTGAGAAATATTTTATAGACATCTATGAAAACTGATGTTTTTGAAGATTACTTGATGTGATTGTAAAAGGAAATATGATGAGCAAATTGATAAAACAACTTTATGTAATTGCAGGCAGTGAATCAAAGCGAATAACCAATATGATTATTTGCGATGTATTTAAAGGAATGTTCGAGGGTGTGTCGCTAGCTGCGGTGATGCTTTTGTTATTGCGTGTGTGCGAATTTTTATTTTCAAAGCGACAGATAGTTACGACGGATATTGTGCAATTGTTTTTGCTTATATTTGTAAGTCTTGCTGGTAAGATACTTTTTGGATACTTTGCAGAGCGAAATAAAAATATTATGTCGTACAAGATGGGCGCGGAAAATCGACTTCTAATTGGTGACCGCTTAAAGAAAGTGAATATGGGCTTTTTTAGTTCGCATCGCCTTGGCGATATTTCGAGTGGACTTACTACTGTTATCGGAGAACTTGAAACAGTCGACATTATTATAATTGAAGTAATGCTTGCGGGATTTATTCAAACTGCAATTATGATGAGCTTTATGTTTTGTTTTGACGTGATAACAGGAATAATTATTGCTGTAACGCTTGTTCTCGGATTGCTAATTAACGCGATGTTTCAAAAAGTGGCAGATGCAAAAACAACCAAGCTTTTAAAATATAAAATTGCATTGCATGCGGATGTGCTTGAATTTGTAAAAGGCATTGGTGTAATTAAAGCATTTGGTAAATCTAAAGTTGCATTGAAAAAAGTTGAAGCAACTATTGATGAAAATAGAAATGGATTTTTAGCAACTGAAAAAACTATCGTGCCTGTTAATATGTTGTTTCTTTTGATTTTTCGGTTGGGAACTTGTGCAATTATTACATCTGCAATTTTACGATATGTGTCAGGAACACTTTCGCCAGATAAAACAATTATGCTTATTGTTTCTTCGTTTATGGTATTCGGCGGAATAGAAATGGCTGGTTCGATGCAGAGTATAAAAGGTGTTGCAGTTCAAAACTTAAATAAAGTTAACGAATTACGAAATATCCCGATTATGAGTGAGGGAACAAAAAAAGAAATTGCAAACTCTGATATTGTATTTCGTAATGTTGATTTTTCATATAAAGATAATACGGCTTATGAGATTACGTCAACGCATGATGAAAATGATGCGTCAGCTTTATTTAAAAATATAAATTGCGAAATTCCTGCACATAAAACAACTGCTATTGTTGGTCCTTCAGGTTCAGGTAAAACAACACTTTGCAATTTGATTACACGGTTCTGGGATGTTTCAGGTGGCTCCGTTTTGGTTGGTGGCTCAAATGTGAAAGAGTATTGCTATGATGATTTACTTTCAAAGTTTAGCATGGTTTTTCAAAATGTTTATTTGTTTGATGACACAATTGAGAATAACATAAAGTTTGGAAAGCCAGAAGCGTCACTCGACGAAGTTATCGAAGTGGCAAAGCAGGCACAGTGTCACGAATTTATTTCTGCATTGCCAGAAGGATACAACACGGTATTGAATGAAGGTGGAAGCAATCTTTCTGGTGGCGAAAAGCAGCGAATTTCGATTGCACGTGCACTTCTTAAACCGAGCGACTTTGTTATTCTCGATGAAGCAACGTCGAGCATCGATCCTGAAAACGAAGAAAAGTTACTCGCAGCGTTGAAAGAACTTTTGAAAAATAAAACTGCAATCATTATTGCACATAAACTTGGTACGATAAAAAGCTCCGACCAAATTATTGTGCTTTGTAACGGTTCAATCGAAAGCATTGGCACACATTCGGAGCTTATTGAAAAATCGGCGATGTATAAAAAATTAATTAAAGAACGTGAAGTAGCAGAAAGCTGGAGGATTTAATGTTTATGAAAAAATTACAAAAAATTTTTGGTGTAACTGAAGCAGGTGCACACGGAATTGTTAGAGCTTCGGTGTGGTCAGCAATTTCAAATGTTGCTTATATCTTACCGATGTTTTTGATTATGTTTTTTTTGCAGGAGTTTTTCGATGGACGACTACATTCGATTAGTGCATACATTGCAGCGATTGTGATTTTTGCATTGCTAATGTATATTGTCATTTATGTAAACTATAATACTTTGTACACAACAACTTTTAGTGAATGTAAAGATTTGCGGATTGAAATTGCGAACACAATGAAAGATTTGCCGTTGTCGTATTTTTCAAAGCATGATACTTCCGATGCAGCTCAAACTGTAATGGCTGACACCGCAGCGATTGAGCATGCAATAAGTCATGCAATTCCGCAGACGATAGGGCTGTCGTTTTATCTTTTTGTTATTGCTGCGTTTATGATTGCGATGCAGCCAACGTTAGGTGTATGCGTGTTCGCACCAATTGCAGTGAGCGTTGTGCTTTATTTACTTTCAAAAAAAATTCAGGTTCGCGAAACAACAAAAGATTTTCTTAAGCAACGCGAGCGTACAGAATATTTTCAAGAAGCGATTGAGTTGCAACAGGAAATTAAAAGTTACGGACAAGCAGAAGCAGTTGAAAAAAAATTGCGGGCAAATGTTGACGAAGCTGAAAAGCTTCACATTCATGCAGAGTTTTATCAAGCCGTGCCGCTAAATCTTGCGTTAATGCTTTTAAAATTTTCGCTTGGGCTTACTGTTGTGTTTGGTTTACAGATGTATCTTGCAGGTACAGTTTCGCTTTTGTATTTGCTTGGATATATAATTGCGGCGGCACGCATCGTTGATGCAGTTGGCGGTGTCGAAATGAACATTGCAGAGATGATGTATCTCGATGCACGCATCAAGCGTATTAACGAATTGCGTGAAACTAAAACTCAAGAAGGAGAACCAGCGTCGCTTAAAAAGTATAGCATCGAGTTTAAATCTGTTGAGTTCGGATACAACGATGCACAAAAAGTGATTGACGGAATTTCGTTCACCGCTGAGCAAAATAAAATCACAGCGTTGGTTGGGCCTTCAGGTTGCGGTAAAACTACAGTGCTGCGTCTTGCTTCACGTTTGTACGATTACGATAAAGGACAGATTTTAATTGACGGCAAGGATATTGCACATATTGACACAGATAGTCTTTTTGACAAAATTTCAATTGTGTTTCAAGATGTTGGTCTTTTCGATACTTCGATTCTGGAAAATATCAGAATTGGAAAAAAGACTGCAACTGACGATGAAGTAAAGGAAGCTGCACGTCTTGCGAACTGCACAGAATTTATTGAAGCATTACCGGATGCGTGGAATACGCAAATTGGCGAAAACGGCTTGCGTCTTTCAGGCGGAGAGCGTCAACGACTTTCGATTGCACGTGCATTTTTGAAAGACGCTCCGATTATTATTCTTGATGAAATTTCCGCTTCGCTTGATGTTGAAAATGAAATGAAAATTCAGGAAAGCTTAAACAAATTGATTAAAAATAAAACCGTCATAATCATTTCGCATCGATTGAAGTCTGTTGAAAACACCGATAAAATTATTGTGATGAATGCTGGTAAGATTGAAGCCGAGGGGACGCATGAGAGCCTTTTACAAAACTGTGCACTGTATCGAAATATGATTGAAAAGTCGGGCTTGACGGAGAAGTGGAAATATTAATCCAAAAACTGGGAAGATGAAATGACAAATGCGTTTTATCTTCCCTTCGTGTTTTTTAAGTTTTATTTCCAATTAAATGGAATGATGTTTATTTTTTTAATAAAGTAAAAATAACAAAAAACGCCAGCGGCTAAAAGCAAAAGAATTAAAATCGCAATAAAAATATTTTTTCCCCTTTTCTTTTCGGCAAATGGGTCGAGATTTGCGAGCCGTGCGTTCTTCGGAAGCATTGGCAACTTTGTAAGCGAGCTTCCAAGCGGGATGTTGATTTTCGCGTGTGCGTTAATCGCCCATCCGTTTGCTTCAAGAATAGGGCCGATGCTTCGTTTGCGCAATTTCATTGCGGCGAGTATCATCGACGGGCCAGACACAATCAGGATGAGTCCGAGAAGTCCAATTGGTACCCAAAAGCCCAAACCAAATAAGGCTTGCAGTAAACTACCGATGAGAGTTGAAATTCCGCCGATTGCAGTTCCGATTAAAGCAATTGTGCCGAGGTCAAGCTTTTTAGCTGGGACAATTGCAGCTGCGTCTTTCGGCACATTGACCGTTTTGTCTGCGACATTTGCAATAAGTGCATCCGATTTTTCGTTTGCAGCATTTGCCTGCTTTGCAATTTGCTCTTCGATCATGCGGGCTAAATTTTTATATGGACTGAAAAATGCTTCACGAACGCTGACAGGATTTGCAATAACTTTTGTAACGGTTGCATTCCAGTCGTTTCCATCTCTGTCATAAAACAAACCGTTTCGTCCGACAACAATGTTATCAGATGCACCATTGGTTAAAAGTGCCAAAAGTTTTCGCTTCGCTGTTCCACGCGTTATATCGCAGTAAAGCAAATATGCTCCAGATAAAATATCCAATGTGGCGTGTCGTGCATCATCGTTTAATTCAAAGCACAATGTTGTTGCACGTGTGTCAAAAAATAAAACACCTGCTTGAAAGGCAGTTTCGCCTCCAGTGTAAAAGTTTGAAAAGCTGACATAATTTTTCAAAAGCATAAAAAAGTGTTTTCGCAAAAGCAATAACTTTTTTAGCGATTGAATATGATTCCTTTCTTTTTCAAATGTAAGCTGTTCATTTATTTGGGAAATAATTTCGCTTTGTTGATTGAGCTTTGTTTCCAAAAACTGCTGATTGATTTTTGCAATTTTAATTTCTGCTTGCTTTGAATACACCGCAGTGAAGTCCGCAATTTTTTGTGTAATACGTTTCCAGTCATCTTCGGTTATTACCAAAAGCTCGCCGAACAAAGGCAAAATCGTATCTGCATAAAATTTTTTGATTTCGTTTGCCCAAGCAGGATTCATTTTGCTTTGCGTGTCCAATAGTGCTTCGGTATTCGGCAATGCGATTGGAAGTTCGCGTAACTTTTCGTTTGAGCTATCCAATTCTGCGGTTGTGAACGTTTTAAGAATTTCACTGTAATCTGTGAGTGCAGTATTTCCGTTGTTGACGTATTTTAAAAGTTTACAACGCACAAAAAAATCATCTATCTTTTTACGGACAGCTTCAAAAGCGGCAACGGCTTTCACCATCGATGAAACTTCCAAACCAGCACTCACAGCTTTTAAATCTTTTGTGTTTTGTAAATATTGTTCTCTGTCGTTATTGAATATTTCGAATATAGCCTCACCCGAACTATCAATATTTTCTTTGATGTACAACGCAAGCACTTTTTTTAAACGCAGCTCATCACTATCGTCATCGGATAATTCTCCGAGCTCATTTGACTTTACGATTTCAGCTTCGTTTGCAACGTCGCCAAGTGAAATTACATTCCCAGTTTTTCCCTGACGTTTTAATGCCCACTCTGCCGTTTTTGCAATCTCTGCATTTTTTATGTCGCTAAAAGAAAGTGAGTCGCCATCCTTCATAATAATACCGACATCATTCAAGCTTTCCGCCAAAAAATCCACAGCATCCAAAATTTCCAGCGGCCGAATAAACCCGTCGGCATCTTTGTCCAGTATGGCTGCCGTTTCAGGATTAAAAAAAACGCCCTTTGTCGGCATCGCCAATGTAGTCCAAAGCTTTTGGTCTAGTTGCCGCAAGTTAATAATATCATCGGCAGTTTCAAACACCAACTGAGTAACTCCGCCGAACCTTGCAAATTTCCAAATATGTTTTTTCAAGTTTGCCTCCACGCGGTAAACTATCACGTTATCGTTTTTTTATCAAGTGTCTTGTGATTTCGAAAATCTATTTTTAATCTCGCAAAACTTAAATTTTGGAGGTTGCTTTTTATTCACCGAAAGGGCAACTCACAGGAGAACCGTTTACCAGCATACGTCCTTGTATGCTGGTAAACTGCGAGTTTGTATTAAAACCGTG
>CALAEM010000066.1 GCA_937890985.1 uncultured Treponema sp.
GATGGTTTCATTATAACTCTCCATTCCAAAAAAGTTTAAAAAAATCTTTTATTTCTGAAAGATTAAGCCAGCCTTCAACACCTACGAATAAACCTATTCTAGCCTTCATCTTTATATCATGATCCTCTTCCTGTGCTGATGTTGCTAGTGAAATTTTATCACCAGCTTTAAGATATAAATCTACAATAGGCTCGCCATTTGTATAAATATTTTTTAGTGTGTCAAGAAACCCACCATCTTGAGAAACATCTTGAGTTGATTTTTTTATTTCTACTCCTGCTTCAAAAAATTCAAGAATATTCAAACCGGCAGAAATACCCGCAGAATCTTCACTTATCAATTTATCACATTCTGATGAAACCTTTGTAGAGCCTAAATCAACTTCTGCATTCCATCCAACTACTTCTCCAAAAGAACCATTAAAAGCTCCAAATAACCCAACTCTAAATGAAGCACCAAAAATATCTTTAACTTCGGCTTTTATTCTTTCAAATCCTTTTTTATCCTTATGTTGAGTTGCCCGCCCATCGGATCCGTATACTTCACCGGATTATTTCCCGCGTAATGATACACATGCAAATTGACGGTATTAAACACCCCGCCCATTCCGGGTAAGTTTTCATTGTGCTTCTTCGCTTCATCATCGGTTGGAGCGACTGGGATATTAAAGATAACCATAAAACTTTAATTCGTTTCCAACACATTCTCGAAAAAATGGATCATCAATTTCCTTGTAATATTCAATAACTCTTGGAAGATGCCTTTTAAATTTATCATCAAGTATTGAAAGAAAAAAAATTAATGTTACTAAAAAATCGGGATATTTTGACCAGTCTTCTTGTAAAAATAATTTTTCTGCGCATTGATATGCTTTGTCATTTTGCATAGCCGATATACACTTCATCGCATAATTCATATTTTTTCCTTTTTTGTTAATTATCATAACCAGTTTTTCCAATATCACTTTCTCATCGTTTTTTTTGATATGTACATCACGAAATTTTTCCGGAATCCAAAAATAAAAACTTTCCGGCATCCATTGATAAATTCCTGTTATGATATTCATTAAAATTATGAGAGCTTCGTTATTATTTGAATCGCTTTCAGCGGCTTCTAATAATATATTAATTCTTTTATCCATAACCCTTCCATATATCTATTCTATTAAATTTGGTTTGTTCCCATGGCTTTGCATATCAATTCTGTATTTTTTCCCATTATATTTAAAAATAACTCTCATATGGGGCTGATCACCTTCTCCATAAGTATTTTTACTTTCAATATTTTTAGACATCTGTATTACAGCTTCTTGAAACGTTTTGCTCTTTGTCGTTTTACCATATCCTGATTTATTTGATAACATATTAACCTGTTCATGTAAAGCATCTTGTGCTTGACTTTTCCGTAGAACATAACTTACTCGAAAATATTTATAAAAAACTCAAGAGACTTACCAATTATTGCTACAATAGTCCACCCAACTGTAAAAACAAACTCTTCTGGGTTTAAAACAAATGGTATAAATATAAAGCAAAGAATAAAAATCCATCTTCTCTTTTTCATTTTTACTAATTTCCACAAAAAATACTAATTATATCAGTATCAGTTATAGTAGAAAATAATTCGTTTGACATTAAATTATTTTTTGCACTTACTCCAAGTAATTTATTACATACGGCAATTGATATTTCGTAATCAGCTGTTGAGGCAAAATTTTTTTCTGTCGATGTATCTAAAATTTTTACAAACATACTTTTAGCTTTTTCAGTCTGTCCCAGATAATAAATGCAAATTGCATATCCCACAGTATGAAAAGAAATTCTTGTTTGTTGAGACTCATATCGCTTATATACATTGATACAATCAGTAAGAAAAACTTCTAATGATATAATTTCTTCAAAATACATTTTTCTTAATACATAACATTGCTGAGAATATCCGCTATTCCAATTTAGTCTATCTTCCTTTTCTTCTAATAAAAAACCCTGTAAAACTTTTTCAATTTTAGCTTTTTCTATATCTGTAATATTTTGATAATCTATAGAATCTTCAATACTCCATAAATCTTTCATCCTTTGTGCTTGATTTGAACATGCTAGCAAAAACAAATCTAAAGTTACATACACTATCAACAATATCTTGTTTGTTTTCATTTTACCTTAATCCTTTCTCCCTTACCTTTTGTCCTGTAAATGTAACGACTTTTAAAGCTTTTGAAACAGCTGCAAGTACATAAGGTAAAAAATAACCAATAAATCTAATCCTAAATCAGCAAGAGCACCGCTAAATGCATCATCACTTTTTGTTATCAATTTCACCACGCCCATCCTCACAATTTTATTTTACTGTATATTTCGTTTTTTACAAGTATGCATTTATGCAAGTATTCAGATTTTATCACGGACTGTGTTCATATATAACTTTGGTATTTCTATCAACAAACATCATTGACTTTTCCCAGTTGTCTATATAAGAGAACACATCAAAATTTGGTAGAGCTAAATCAGTAGTATGTTTTACTGGCATGGTACGCACGTAAATTTTATCAATATCAAAGGATGTGGCAAAATCAACATACAAAAATTCAATATAAATTTTATCATATTCCGCAATATTTTTTATGCTTTCTTTATGCAGATGTTCACAGGAATTCAAGTCAAATGAAAAAAATAAAACAATAATATCGCCAGGTTTTACATCGCTCAGAAGAATATACGAATTTGTCGCTTCTAAATTATCACACACGATTTTCTCATCAGCTGTAACAGAAAAATCTCCTTTCAGTTCTTTTTCTGTAAATGTTTTTATTACCAGCGTTTTATTATCGGCTTCTTCATATTCTTCAAAGAATCGATATGGTATGCCAAGCGTTCTATCTGAATTATTTCGTAACAAAACTTCTATGTCAATTTTTTCTCCGTTTGCAGTGTAATTAATGCCGACACACTCTATTTCTGGCTCGGTTTTATTTTTACAGGAAAAAATGCTAAACAAAAATAGAAAGCACACACATTTTAACATATTTTGATTAAAAACACACATGAGTTTTATCCTCCTTCCTTAACGGTAAGCCGATTTCTTGCCGAATTTTATTTTCTTTTTCAACAGCATTTCCGTTTTCCTTATGAATTTGCGGCAATAAATGACCTGATAACTCATGTATCAGTACTACGCATGCAGAAGTCTGCCTTATATCACCGCTATCAGCATCTGTGTAATAGGCTGTTTGAGGATTTATTGCTATAGAAGCTTCTTTTTTTTCAGAATCATAGGTTGTATATCCTCCATCAATAATTTTTTTATTACCATATTCATCTGTTGTATTTTTTACTAACATAATTTTTATATTTGTTTTATCTGATATCGCATCAACGAGGTCATGACTAAAAGTTTTAGACCCCTTTGAATTTATGCTGCTTTTGTCAAGAATTAATCTGTCGCCTTTTATAGTAAATTGAAGATACGAGTATTTATTAATCTCAGCCAATAATGTTTTTTTATTATTCGGGCCTATTGCCGATACATCTATCTCCCTCCCATCCGGATCCACATACTTCACAGGATTATATAGCTCGAAGCTGCGCTACGAATATCCTGCGTAATGATACACATGTAAGGTTACAATATTAAATACTCCTCATGCTTTTTAGCTTCGTCGTTTATCGGTGCCGTTATTAGGGAAGGAAAGACACTTTTGTCAGATAAAAGTTTCTTTACCTCGAAACGTTGTTGGTTGTTACCCTTCCCTATAACCCTTCCTATCTTCAAAACTGCTGCTTAAGGGCTCTGCCCTTAAGAATCCCGAAGGTTCCTTATAACTTTTATTATTGCACAAAATATAAAAACAAACAAGTATCGGCACCGCGCTTGCTTCGAAGCTGCACCTATCGGCTTGCTGCACCAATACCGCTCCAATCACTGTCCGAAGGGGGAGATAATTAGGCTGTGGATAAAAATAATGGTTTATTTTCATAGCATTTTATAAAAAAACATATGTATTATTTAGTATATAATTTACTCCTCTAAGAGACATAAATAAAAACAATCCCTTGTTTGTTCTAAAACGTATAATTTTCCGATAGAAATTAATTTTTTCCCGTTCTCAGCATCTTTTAAATCATTTTTTTCATCATAAACCAAGACCTGTTGGTAATCAAGAAATCCTGGTTCCCATGCAAATAGTATATATCCATCGATTATTTCTGTATTATCATCCACTACGTGGAAACCCTCCAACCCATACATTTGTTTTATTTTTTCTACTCGTCTTTCAATTTTTGGAACTTCGATAAGTAAAGCAACCTTATCTGCTAAATTAAATTTAGATATCAGATAAAAAAGAATAACTGCCAATAATTGAAAAATTATAATTGAATATCGCTTTTTTGCAAAGCTCAATACAAATAATGAATATATGACAAAAAATGCAAAAAAAGAAAATACTATTATAGTATAAGGAATAAGTCCAATTCGTTTTTTCACATAATAAGACAGTAAGATAAAAACCAGCACAAGAATATCAATTAGAAAGTTTATATATTTATATTTTTTCATACTTTTTCAACCTCACTATGAAATCAATACAATCTAAAGATACTATCCCTAATGGAGCGATACGAACGAATAGCTCGTCCTTCTGGAGTTACAAATCCTGCAGAGAAGCCTAAGCTTTGGGCTGCCTGTGTAGCATATCCTTCTGAACATATTTTTTTAGATTTCCAAGATTGATAGATATCAAAACCTAATCTTGCCTCACCCCAGTAAAGTCCATTTTTTCCAGCTACATATCCTGCCGCATAGTTTCCAACATCTCGTGCTGATACGAATATTTTATTTCCATCAGTATTACTTCCAAGCGGCATGCCTCTATGGCGGTGTTTATTCAAATCATCACCTTTTTTATCACCTTTCCCTATATCCTTAAAATCATACTTTTTACCATTTCTTGCATTATACATATAAGAAAATAAATCAGGTGTATTTTTTTCGAAATTGTTAAGGAAATCGCTTCCTGACATATCATTTGTATCTATAATAGCCCCCTCAACTAAGGTATCATCATAAAAAAAAGAATATTCTGTTAACATTTGCCCAAGAATATCACCAGAGCGTTTTCCATCCTTCATTATATAAATATTTTTATCAGAATTTGCTTCTCCACCAGACACAGTGTATGTTCCATCTCCATTATCATTGACTTCCAGAAACATTCCATCCGGATCCGTATACTTCACCGGGTTATTGGCTTGAAGCTCGCTATCGCTTCGCTGCCCGATGCCCGCGTAATGGTACACGTGCAAGTTCACCACATTAAATACACCACCCATGCCCGGCAGGTTTTCGTTATGTTCGCGGGCTTGGTCGTGTATCGGGGCGACAGGGATGTACTCTGCAAGTGCCATAAAAGCTAAACAATAGCATCATAAAAATAATTATACAAAGCACAAATTTTTCATAGGCTACTCCTCTAGGTTTTTTAATAGTTTTTCCTTTAAACTTATAGATTTATTCTCAACTTCAAAAGATGAATATTCACAACAATTGGGAGGAGAAAAGGTTAACATTCGCTTTTGTAAATTATTTGCTATGTCGGTAGGTAAAATAAAATCATATGATGTTGACTCTTCAACTGTTTGAACAAAATCCAAGTGATTTTCCTTTATAAGATAATTTCGAAGTTTTTTATAATCACCATATCCTAACTTTAGTGGATCAACAGATATCCCATAGCTAAATCCAGAATAACCATCATGAAGGAAAACAACATATTCTCCATTTTCTACTTTTACTAAATATTTATTTTTCATTACTCAACCCCCATTGGTGTAAGAATCACCAAATTAATAATAGCATAATTATATCCTCCAGGATTTTTTTCGCTGGGATACCGAATCGCATCTATACCTGTCAAATTCCAATCTTTTATTAGATCTCGCACATCATCTCTCGCCATACCAGCGGAATACCCTAATTGCGAAGCTACTTGTGAATTAGACAAATCAAGAATATTTGCCTTTTCTGACAAGCCAAACTTTAGCAGCACACCACTATAACTTGCTTCTTTTTAGCTGTTATACGATCTGATGCCACATAAAACTGTTGACCAAAACGAGAATCGGGACTAGTTTTCGACTTATCAATCGCAGACACTCCTTCTTACATCACAGCACCAACAAAAGGCTGAAAATTTGTGGCGTGAAAAACTTCAATTCCCAAACTATTTTTTACCTGTTCTTTTGTTCTCGTTTCAGCTTTTGCAATAGGTATGCTTTTTGCCACATCACCTTGCAGCAACGCAACAAATACAGCAATTCCAATAACCGATAGTGCTTTACCAAGCGTCGCAAGTCCTCCCTTAAAATATGGAATTGCAGGTGCCGCCGGTAACGCTACGCCAACGCCGACAGTAGCAATGCTCATTGCCTCTTCAAAGTCAGCAGAAGCAGGCATCGATATTCGTCCCGTCGGGTCATTGTACTTTACAGGATTATTATTTCCATACCCAAACACCGCGAAGTTAAACGAGTTATACACCCCGCCGTTCGGTAGCTTGCTTGTGTCGGCTCCGACTTGCGGTATATACTCTCCAAGAGCCTGATCAGTAGAAAGCCACCGACTATAGTTCTAGTTTTTATCCTCCCATTGATTTCATTTTATAATATATTCCATTTTTAAGCAAGTATCTACTTGTTATTTACTCCATATATCTTAATGAGCATAAGTTCAAAAAAAGCCTGCAATTTTTATTAACAACTGGTATACAACACATACACATTATTAGGCAACACATCAACCGCGACTAAAATAATCCCCCATTTTCCAATGCTGAATATACACCTATCATTTTTACCTCATTATCTTCTTCATTGATCGGTATCTCATAGGACAATAAAAATACATGTCTCATCATACACCTCCAATATCATTTTAAATATTTATAAAATATTCTAATCGCATCATCTATTACGTTACTTAGAATAAGTCTTTCTTCTTTATTAAAAAAAATTCTTCATTTTTACTCAATTTCTCCTGTCTGTTTAATTCTTCTTTTTAACATATTTTTCATCTTTTTTAAAGTAAGTTTTTAGAGGTAACCTCTAATATAATCAACATTAATACCTCTTTCTAAATAAAACTACATACGTCATTTTCAAAAACTATCTATAAAAATATAGTTTTTTAGTGCCTATTACTCCTCAATTTCATTATTATTGTTTCACTAAAAAAAATACAATAATTAATGCAATTAGAGGAAATAAAATACATGATAATATTGCTGTTATTTTATAAGCAAATCCTAAATCACCATTCCCCGCACGTTTCTTTTGTATACTCGATATAATCCACGCCCCTAAAAACCAAATTACTCCTACAATAAATATTATTAAAATTTTTATAGAACCATAACGATAATCCATATTACCATAATAAATCCTTTTACCTAAAATTATCGTAAAAATAATTAATATTATTGAAGGTAATATTGTATATCTAAAAATATGAAACCATGTATCAACTGCTAGACTGCTAAATATAATAGTTTTCATTTTTCTATTCAGTCTTCCTAACCAAGAGGCAATTACATATAACAATAAAAGAATATATAATATGATCCAATAAACTACAGGCAAAAACGACAAAATTATAAAAAAATTATCTATGTACCTTGGCATTTATTTTTCCTCTAAATTTTTATTTTTTTCACACCATTGCTTATATTCTTCATAAGAAGTTTTTATAGTATCAGTACTTATTCCAAGCATAGACATAGCTTTAAAAAAAGTACCTAAATCCTTATTTCTAATTCCAGATAAAATCATACCAACGACCATACTTCTGGGAACAAGTTTTGCACGTTTGAAAGCTGATTCTGCATATTCAAAATAATGACTTCCAGCTTTGCCTAAAGCCATACCAAAGACTTCAAGGATACCTATACCTATTTTCAATTCATCACGCTCCATGATACCTTCAGCAATATTTGCTATTGCACCATAAGCCGATGTCCCATATTGAATTGTTTTTATTCCTATACTGACGCCACCAGGTATTGTTGGAGCAAAAGCAGCAACAGTATCTGCTACAGCACCTAATATACTCAATGAACCTTTTAAATAATCCCCATTATTTAATTCAATAATACCCGAAATATATCCAAAAACAGCATTAGCAATGTCCCATGGGGTCTCTAGAACCCTTCCATCCAGATCCGTGTACTTCACCGGATTATTGCCACCATAATGGTAAACATTAAGGTTTACAGTGTTAAACACACCACCCATTCCGGAAAGGTTTTCGTTGTGTTTGCGAGCTTCCTTCCCTAACACATACTTCCAGCATAGCACATACGCTCGGTAAAAGCAAGTTGTGTAAAATACCAATGTTTTTTCTTTTGTGGTAACCGCCGACCTAACTCTGTTGGTGTGGGTTACCGAATAGGCATGGAGGCTTGGAAGTCACATTTTCAAAGTTTCAAACCAATGGAAATAAATCATGACAGAATTTCTAGAATTTTACCCGTAGCAATTACAGTATTTCCTTCTAAAAGCTGGAATTTTTTCCCCACGGAAAGCTTTTTTTTTACCTTTGCAAATTGTAAAAACAAAATTTTTATATTATTTAATGGAATATCAAAAGCGTAGTTTTTTATATAACTTCCAATAATAACACCACAGCAATAACCTTCCAACTCTTGCTCCAATCTAAAAATCGGACGATAAGTGTATTCTTCACTTTTTATTGGAGGCAAGTTTTTCCTTCCGCCATATTTTGCAGATATAAATTTTATACAAACTAGAATATCATAATAATACATATTAATTCTCCAAAGGTAATGGGGTAATGCTTGCAGGTGATAATAAAGGAAGATTTGTTGCTGGAACAATAACTACAGACGGAGCGTCAATAATTGGATCCACAGGTATATATGAGCCTTCTGGTGCTAATGTTGATACAATAGCTGTATAAGGATCATCCTTTGCGATTGTTTTGTTTGCCAATACGGCATAAGCATATGCATCTGCATCTGCAGGATTTGTTTGAAATAATTTCCCAGTTTCATAAGTTGTGTTATCGCCCATGCTAAATTTACCACCAGAAGTTATTATTGATTCTAATTCGGCACTGTTAACGGCTCGGTAAAGCAAAGTAGCTCCTAGTGCCTGCGCTTTGGCATTATCAGTCTGTGCTTGGCTTTTAACCGAATCCCCCTGTAATGAAAAAATAAACAATGGAATAAGTGCATACGGTGCAACAGCTTTAATTCCAGTCCATGCCTCTTTACCTAAAGTTTTTAGCATATAAAGAATTGCTACAGTTGCACTTGGTGTGTCTACTACTGCTTTTGTTGGTTCACCAGTATAACTCCCACTGTATCCAACTGCCTCTGAAGCCCGCCCATCCGGATCCGTATACTTCACCGGATTATTCCCCGCGTAATGGTACACACTCAAGTTTACCGTGTTATATATCCCACCATCACCAACAGAAGAACCGGACATGTAATCTGTAATCGCAGGATCCCCGCTGAGCCACCTACTGTACCTCGGATCCAAGTACCTAGCTCCATAATAATACAAACCCGTTTCTTCGTCAAGCTCTTTGCCGGTGAAGTGGAACGGCAGCTTGTCGATACCGGAAGCGAAGCTAAGAAACGAAATACAATCTGCGACGTTAAAATGAGTGGCGATATTTTAGACGCTCATTTTAAACATTCCAAATAAATTCATCACGAATTCGATATTATATAACTATGCTTGAAATTACTGCCGCTTTACTTTATGGGTTGTTGTCATCTCAAGAGGCTTTTCCAAAAACGTAATCTTTGAAATGCGTTGATATGGCAGTAGGTTTTTATTTACGCTATTCACAATTTCTGAAACCTCTACTTGTGCTTTTTTGTCGGCTTCCGTTTCACCGCGACTTCCTCCATCCTTTGCATACAGTGAGTCAGAAATATATATTAAAGCTTCGACTTCCTCATCGGTGTGCTGTTCGCCTGTCTTATAGCCGCGTACAGTAATCTGCTCAATCTCGTTATAAAAAAGCTGGAAAGCATTTTCTATTTCTTCAGGGTAGACATTTTTTCCACCACTCGTAACAATCATATTCTTAGCACGCCCCATCAAGTAAACATATTGCTCATTGTCAATTTTACCAAGATCTCCAGTTTTAAAAAAACCATCTTCAGTGAAAACAGCCTTTGTCTCCTCAGGCATTTCATAATATCCTTGCATCACCATAGGACCTTTAAAGCAAAGCTCACCGATACCGTCTTCGTTTGCGTTTATGATTTTTGCTTCCATGTACGGCGTAAAGTACCGCCCCACACTCTCAATCTTAAAACGCTCCACAGGGTTCAAAGCAACTATAGGCGAGGTTTCTGTCAAACCGTATCCTTGCACAAAGTCAATTCCAAGCTCATTGTATGCACGGAACACACTCGATGCGAGAGGCCCTCCTCCGCAGATAGCAATGCGGATATTATTAAGTCCCGCTTTCTCCAAAACTGAGCCGAACAACTTTTTACCGATATTCACACCAGATAGTTTTTTCACGGTATAAGAAAGTCCCATCATAGCATGCACCAAAGCGGACACAAAAAATCCTTTTGCTTTTACGCCTTTCATAATTCCTGCGATTAGCTTATTAAACAAAAGCGGTACTCCAAGGAGCATCGAAATCTTGCCGTCTTTAAGCTCTTTCAGCATTCTTGTAACTGCAAGTGATTTTCCGAATACGACTTCTGCGCCAACGGACACAGCTTCAATCAACACGGCAAGCAAGGTATAGGAATGATGCAATGGAAGCAATGCGTAAAAAACATCCTTTTCGTAAATGAACAAATTAGTCTGTGCAATATAACAGTCAGAAACCAAATTACGATGCGAGAGCATCACACCTTTAGGATTGCCAGTTGTACCAGAAGTAAAAAGGAGTGCCGCTAAATCGTCAGGCGTACACGTCGGCTTTAGTTCGCTCAATGGAGCCTGAGGTTTTAGGTTATAAATATAAGCTGCATCTTGATTTTTGTTCAAACCGTAAACTGCCCCGATGTTCTTGTTTGTGTGGGACTTTTCAACAAATGTCTCGTAGCGTTCTTCGTCAAAGAAAGAAACAGTAGGCTTAGCACGGTTGCATAAAGTTTCAATTTCACCGTCATGCAAAGCATAGTCAATCGGAACGGCGACTGCATCGGCAAAACCCGTCGCAAAAAAAGCTATTGCCCACTCAGGAGAATTTTTCCCAGAAACAACAACTCGGTCGCCTTTTTTTACGCCCTGCTCCTTAAGCCACAATGCGAGCGTTTTTATCTTTTCCAAGGTTTCGGCGTACGTTAGAGTGATACGGTCAGGCTCGAACACAGTAAACGCATTTCGCTCCATAAATCTGCGGGTTGTTATTTCAAAGACTTCTGGCAAAGTCGGCCAGTCACCTGTAAAATAAGTTCCACGAAATTCATCCAAAAAAGCCCAAGGCTTACGGCTAATTATTTTTCCCATAAAAGTTCCTCCATCGGTGTTATGGGCATCTCTAAAAACTTATATTTTTAGAGGTTGCCTTATTTTTATTATACACATAACATTGTCAAAAATCGAGACAAAGCATTTTCGATAATGCAACGATAGTTGACGAAATACAAAAAATATCCTACGATAACTATTGACAAAATTTTGGTTGCGAGGTTGCATAATTTTATGAAAAAAAATATTTGTTTGGTTATAGTTCTTTTGATGACTGCTAATCTAACCTTTTGCCAGCTTATTAAAACAAAAAAGGATGCTACACCGAATCCTGAGCCTGAGCAAGTTGCAAAAAACGATGAAAACGATAAACGCTTAAAGTTGGTTAATGAAGCAATGAAGTACTTGGGAACGCCATACAAGTATGCTTCTACAACAGCTAAGGGAATGGACTGCTCAGGGTTGGTATATCGTTGCACTCTGGACACGCTTTCGATTTCATTACCACGGAGTTCTTCAGCCCTTGCAGCTTACTGTACAAAACTTGAAGAAAAAGCTGAGCCGCAAATTGGAGATTTTCTTTTTTTTAACACAACTGGAAAAGGAATTTCGCACGTGGGAATTTATATAGGAAACGGAGAGTTTATACACTCAGCATCGCAAGGAAAAGTAACAGGGGTTATTATTTCGAATTTAAGTGAAGCGTATTGGAAAAAGTGCTTTTTGTTTTACGGTACAATTTTTAACTGAAGCGGAACAATCACGCATCGCGAAAAAGCGAGCGGAAATGCTGAAACACAAAAACGCAAAACGAGAGTACTTGAGCAAGTAGCGTATGTGTTATTTGCTTCGGCACATGATGGACGGCAGGTGGCAACTTCTCCGCCAAGGATGGCGGAGTACAAAAACACTATCGAGTTTTTCGAATGAAAAACTCGATAGTCAAGAATGTGCAAGGACACAAATTCTTGAGCCGTCCCGTGAGTTGCACTTTCGGTGAACGAAGATTACCAACCTAATTGATAGAAGCGAATCAACGTCCTGAAAAAACTAACTTATCGGTTGATAAATATTTTATAGAATTTTGTGATTACTTGAATAGTTTTTTATATAAACTATAATCTATAATTGAGGTTGTATTTTGATGAAGAACATAAAACCAATTTTGTTATCGGTATTAATCATAGTGCTTTTTATTTCATGCAGTAATGAAATTATTGTTGTGTATGACATATCCAAGGAAAGGTTTCAGCGAGAATTGGCGACACATAATGCAAAATATGAAAAATATCTTATCATCGACACACGCAGTGAACAAGCATATTTAGCAGGACATTTACCTGATGCTTTGAATTATAATATTGAGCATATCAAAAAAAACTTTTCGGAAATTGAGGATTTAAAAGAGCTTCCAACGTACGTATATGGCAAAAATTTAGATGAAAGCTTTGCTGTTGCAAAGTATTTGGGACAACACGGATACAAAAAGATTTTTAACTGTATGGGGACAGATGAGGCAAAGTATGATTTTGTTATGTATCATCCTGTGCGTTTGCGACATGGTTTTGAGCTTGCGAAGAAAGAAGAATATCAGCTTGTTGATTATCGAATAAAGAGTTCGCATGACCAGTACAAAGTACCCAATGTAATTTTTTTGCCATATCCGAACATCGACAAACTTTTGAATGTCATTCGATATAATCACGGCTACGTTGTTTTTTCTACAAGTAGCCTGCACGCAAAAGAATGTGCCGAGCTACTTGTGCATTATGGTTTTCACAACGTATACTACTGCGTTGACAATATCGTGTATTATCCTGAATATTTCGAATATAACGAGCGGCAGCTTGATACCAACAAGTAAAGGAACAAGCATTCGGTAAGTCTTTCGTAAAATAAAAAAGGCAATCAGTTCGGTTGCCTTTTTTATTACTTGAGTTATATTATATTGGCGAAGCGATTTTGTAAAGTTACAGCAGATGCCATCACTTATAAAGACGCACAGTGTCTTTTACTTCACAAATATATCCTGTACGCAAACAAGTTTCAAAAAGCTCTTGGTTCAAAAAACTTTCGCTTGTTTTTTTGTAGCCGTCAATTTCACGGCTGATTTTGATTTTATACCCTTCATTAGTTTTGTCCAAAATCGAAAAGTATGAAATCTCATTGGGAACGCTTTTAATCGAATATGTTTTCATTTCCGTATCTCCTTCCACTACAAAAATCATCGGACAAAAAACAATATGCTTTAGCACTTTTTAATCTTGAACTGTAGACCACAAATCCACTTTGCAGTATAATGTCAAGACAATGAATAACGAGCGATACGGAATCTTTTATCTCAAAACAGGTGGCGGACATTTCTCAGGAGCAAAGTCCATCGCCGAAAAACTAAAAACGCTGCAACCAGAAGCCCACTTTTCAATGCATGACGGATTGGACGGCTGCATAAATTTTTTTCGTTTTTTTTTGGAAACAGGTTATTCAGTTACTGCAAATTATTTGCCGCTTTGGTATATTTGTTTTTATCAAGTAACTCAAATTAAACTTGTGCAAAAATTATGCAATAGATTGTTTAGCCCATTTCTTTCTCTTCATGTGCGAAAGCAAATTGTAAAAGGCAAGTTTACAAAAATAATATGCACGCATGAAATTCTTATGCCAATCATCAAACGAATTTGTAACGAGCTTCATATTAACATACCGATAATATGCATTGTGATGGATCCGTTTACTGCACACTCACTTTGGTTTTTTGAAAAGGATGTAAACTTTATTGTTTTTTCGGAATACTTAAAAAAAGTTGCCATTCAAAAGTACAGCGTTTTACCAGAAAATATTTTTGTCGCACAACCGATTTTTTCCGAAAAGTTTAATATACCGCTTTCGGATGCGAAAAAGCAGAATGTCAAAAATACGCTTTCAATCCCTCACGATAAAAAAATTTTGCTCATTGCTGGCGGAGGCGAAGGTTTAAAAAATGCTGACAAAATTTTAAAAACATTGTTGCAAAATAACTTTAGTGAGTATGTCATTATTGTTTGCGGAAAAAATAAATTGCTAAAACAAAGGCTCGAAAAAATCACTGCAAAGTATAAAGCACAAAATGTACGCATATTCGGCTTTGTGAATATTATGTATGAGCTGATAAATATCGCAGACTGTGTAGTTAGTAAAGGCGGTCCTGGCACAGTTATGGAAGTGCTTACATTAAAAAAGCCGCTGATTATTTCCGATTTTATTCGCTATCAAGAATGGGGCAACGTGTTTTTCGTGAAACAAAATAATGCTGGTTTTTTAATCTCTGAGCCAAATGCAGTACACAAAAAAGTTACGGAGCTTTTTACCAACGCTGAGCATCACACGACCACGTGTTCAGTTACAAACGGTTTGGCTATGTCAGCAGAATACATTCTTAAACTTTAATGCAAGGCTTTTATTTTTTTGAAAAATATATATAATGAACCGCAAGTGGTATTTTTTGAATGGCTAAGATTTGTGTATTTGTAAACCAAAAAGGCGGTGTCGGAAAAACGACATCTGCAATAAATATTGGGACGTATTTTGCGATTGAAGGAAAGCGTACGCTTTTGGTTGATTTTGATCCTCAAGGGAACCTTTCTTCTGGTGTTGGAATATATAAACCAACTAACACTATTTATAGTCTCCTAAGCGAAGTATGTACAATCGATCAAGCTATATACAAAACTGCGATACCGAAGCTTCACGCGATCCCAGCAAATATTGAACTTTCAGGAGCAGCAGTTGAACTAGTTGATGCAGAAAATCGCGAGTTTTTTTTGAAAAATGCTTTATCGCCTGTCTTTGAAAAATATGATTATATTTTTATCGATTGTCCGCCATCTCTCGGTATTTTAACTATTAACGGCTTAGCTGCCGCAGACGCGGTTTTAGTGCCACTCCAGTGCGAATACTTTGCTTTGGAAGGCTTGACGCTCTTACTGAGTACTATTTCGCGTATTCAGGACGGCTTAAATAAACAATTGCAGCTCGGCGGTATCTTTTTCACAATGTACGATTCTCGAACGCGCCTAGCCCAAGAAGTAGTGCAGCAGGTTGTCGCGTACTTTAAAGACAGAGTCTTTAAGACAATCATTCCGCGAAATGTAAAACTTTCAGAAGCCCCTTCACATGGATTACCGATTAGCGAATATGACCCAGCCTCAACTGGAGCAAAAAGTTATCAAAAATTAGCTTTGGAGATAATGCAACGTGTCTAAAAAAAAATTGGGGCGAGGATTGGAGTCGCTTTTAGTCACAAATTACGATTCGGACTCAGAGGTAAAATCGGAACTGCCTGAAAATACCGCAGAGCATCAATCACACTCAGGAGAAAATGCGAACGAAGAACACAACCAATCGGTAAAAAAAGTTGACCCGCGGACTCTCAAGCCAAATCCGCATCAACCTCGAACTGTCTTTTCGGAAACAGCTCTCCAGGAACTTGCGGCTTCCATCAAGGAACATGGTATTATCCAGCCTGTCGTTGTTACGGAAGGTGTAAACGGCGAGCTTTTCATTTTGGCAGGAGAGCGGCGAACTCGTGCTTCGATTATTGCGGGCTTGACGGAAATTCCAGTTATAATTGCGGATATTGCACCTGAGCAAAACTTGGAACTTGCCTTGATTGAAAATATCCAGCGCGAAAATTTAAACCCAATCGAGGAAGCGGTTGCCTGCAAAAAGCTTTTGGAAATGTATGACCTAAGTCAGGACGAGTTGGCGAAAAAGCTCGGAAAAAGTAGACCAGCAGTAACGAACGTTATGCGGCTTTTGCAGTTGCCTGACTTTGCACTCGAAGCGGTGCGTTCAGGCAGTATCTCGCAAGGGCACGCTCGGGCAATTCTTTCGGTTATGCTGGAAACAGAGCAAAAGACGCTTTTCGATAAAATTATTAGCGAAGGGCTTTCTGTGCGACAAGCGGAAAACTATGCAGCACATCTAAATGCAGGCGAGCAAAAAAATACGATAACGCAAAAAACATCGTCTGCAAAACCTAAAGGTAAACTTTCGCCAGAACTTGAAAGTATGCAGCAAAAGTTTTTGGAAGCATTCGGCACAAAGGTTGTCATCAAAGGAACGGAAAATTCTGGCACGCTTGAAATAAGTTATTTTTCGCAAGATGACCTTCACTCCATTTACGAAAAAATCATGCGTGAATAATGCAAAATCCAACGAAAATGCTTCCGCTTACCCACGAAACTGAAATAAATTACAAATTTCCCTCATTTATAACTTGACTTTATTTGTCTTTTTATATAGAATGGAGACGTGACAGTCTTGTTAAAAAAGGAATGACATTATGTTTTCATGGATTATTATTCTTGTTTGTGTTGTCCTTTTTGCTGTCGGTTTAATTCTTGGATGGATGATTCGATGGCTTTATGCCAAATTTCAATTATCTTCTTCCGAACAACAGGCTGTTCGGGTTCTGGAAGAAGCAAAAAAAGAAGCGGAAGCTCAAAAGAAAGAATTTCTTTTAGAAGCTAAAGAACAGATTATTCGGGAACAGAAGCAACAGGAAAAGGAAAACAGGGAACGCCGAAGTGAACTTCAGCATTTGGAACATCGACTTTTGTCAAAAGAAGAACAGCTAAATAAAAAAGTCGAAACCGCAAACGCACTTGAAGAAAAACTAAAGGCTCGTAGCGGGGAGCTCGATGTGCGGGCATCCGAACTTAACGGCGTTGAGCAAAGGTATCGTGAGGAGCTTGAAAAAATATCTGGTTTGACATCGGAGCAGGCTAAGACGATGATTATTGATTCTCTGCGTGATGAAGCAAAGCATGACGCTCAGGGAATTATCAACAAAATCGAGGAAGAAGCGAAGCTCACAGCGGAGAAAAAGGCTCAAGATATTTTGGTTACGACCATTCAGAGGTTGGCGACAGAAACGACTAGCGATATAACGGTTACTTCCGTTAATTTGCCGAATGACGAAATGAAGGGACGCATTATCGGGCGCGAGGGGCGGAATATTCGCTCGCTTGAAACGCTCACTGGTGTCGATATTATAATCGACGACACGCCAGAGGCGGTTGTTATTTCGTGTTTTGACCCAATTCGCAGGGAAATCGCTCGAGTTTCTTTGGAGCGACTTATTTTGGACGGACGTATTCATCCAGGGCGCATTGAAGAAATTGTGCAAAAAGTAACAAACGAAATCAATCAAACCATCTATGAAGAAGGCGAAAAGGTTTTGTTTGATCTTGGTATCCATAATATGCATCCAGACGGAATTAAAGCTTTGGGACGGCTGCATTTTAGAACAAGTTATGGGCAAAATGTTTTGCAGCATTCGAAAGAGGTTGCCGTTATTGCAGGGATGCTAGCCTCGGAGTTGGATATTGACGTGGAAATCGCAAAACGGGCTGCTCTTCTGCATGATATTGGCAAGGGCTTTGCAACCGATGGCGATAAAAACCACGCAGAAATCGGTTTCGAGATTGCGAAAAGGATTAATGAGCATCCAAAAGTTGTGAATGCGATTGGTGCTCACCACGGCGATATTGAGCCGAATTGTATTGAAGCACTTATTGTGCAGATTGCCGATGCGATTTCTGCGGCTCGACCTGGAGCGAGGCGCGAAACGATTGACAACTACATCAAGCGATTGCAGAATTTGGAAGCGATTGCAAGCAGGTTTGCTGGCGTGGAAAAAGTGTACGCAATTCAAGCGGGACGTGAGCTTCGGGTTCTCGTAAACAACGAAAAGCTTTCTGACGTGGAAGCAAAGGCTTTGGGACGTGAAATTGCAAAGACGATTGAAAGCGAGTTGCAGTATCCTGGAAAAATCCGCGTAACACTCATTCGGGAAACTAGAATTGTAGAATACGCCAGATAGACAATATGGTGTGTCATCGAGTGAAGTATAAAAAGCATTGTGAACATGAGTTTGCGATGCTTTTTTTTTACAAAATGTAAAATATTATCAATAACCTCTTGACAAACACTAGATATAGTGGTATTATGCGATAAGTTATTAAAAATGACGCTATATAAAGTGTAATGGGGGAATTTATGAGAACACTAGCAGAAATTGATGCCGACATCGCACAAGTGAAACAGGCTTTGGAGAATGTACATGGAAACGAGGCGGAAGTCTACACACGAATTGTAGGATATTACCGCTCGGTGCGCAACTGGAACAAAGGAAAACGCGAAGAATACGGGCATCGTAAACTTTTTGTGCAAGACAATCAACGTATCGCAGAACACGCAATTACAGCAAATATTGAAAATAACGAGCTGCCAGTAGACGATAAAGTCGCACGCATTGCTTTGTATACACGTAAAACATGCCCGAATTGTCCTCCTGTAAAAAATTTTTGTGATACTTTGGATATAAAAGTTACAGAATACAATGTAGATTCTGAAGCAGGTTTTCGAGAAGCTGCAAAAAATTCGGTTCGCTCGGCTCCAACTGCGATTTGTTATGATAAAAATGGTGCTGAAGTATGCCGTGCTTTTTCAACGGATGAGCTAAAAAAAATAATGAAGCATAGCGGTCTTTGTTTCTAAAAAGCCATGGTTTTTAGAGGCTAAATTTTTTTTCAATAAGTGGCTGCATTACTGTGGAGACAAATTGCATTCGACTCGGTTTATTAAAAACGACAACTGTTAATTTTCCGGGACACTTGGCGGCAGCCGTCTTTTTACCTGGATGCAACTTGCGATGTCCGTATTGCTACAATGCGGAGTTGGCTTGTGCTGACGTGTACGGGGCAGCTTTGAAAAGTGAAGCGAATGACTACGTTTCACTCGATGAGGTGTTTCGGCATTTGGAAAAGCGACAGGGAATTCTGAAGGCTTTGGCTATTTCTGGCGGCGAGCCTCTTTTGTCGCCTGCCCTACCCGCCTTGCTGGAAAAAGCGAACGCCTTGCAATATACAGTAAAGCTTGACACAAATGGGTTGCTGCCCGAAAAGCTTAAAACGCTTTTGCGTGATAAAACGCCGCCGATTTCGATGGTTGCTTTGGATTTGAAGACAGCACCGAATCGCTACGGCGAGCTTTTTGCAGTTCATGAGGCTAGCCTCACAGCCGAAGAAAAACTACGCAAAACAATAACAATTCTGGAAGAAGCTCAATCGCGTGGACTCAACGTCGAGTATCGGACGGTGCTAATTCCAGGCTTGGTTGGTAAAGCTGAAATCGAAGCAATCGGCTCATTGCTTCCGAAAAATGCCGATTGGGAATTTGCACACTTTTTGCCTGGAACCTGCCTAAAATATGAGTGGAACAGCATCTCGCCATACACAGAAAGCGAAACAGACGAACTTGTCAAGCTTGCACAAACATTTGTCCGAAATATACATGTTCGATAAGGCAATTACGTGCCTTTTCAAGCAATCTCGCAGGTCAATTCCAGTAATTAAAGTATCGATAGTGCAAATTGACCTGAGTCTTTGTACATTGATGAACTTCCGCCACGTGAACGCAATATTCGAGGGTTTGAGCAACAAGCGGAGCGGATTGAGCATTTGAACATGTTAGGAACATTAAAATCCTTGCAAGGATTTTAATGTTCCACATCGGCTGCTCGTGCGGTGAATGGCAACACTTGCTTTATTTTTCAAGATGTGATACTTTGCGATTATGTTATTTAGGGGTGAATGTATGAAACAAAAGAGAATTTTATTTTTGTGTTTTTTTGTGTTGCTAATTTTAGCTTCATGTAATCAAGGCTTTGTGAGAAAAGTCAGAGTGAAGGCAGCTCCGAAGTTGAAGCTGAATCTCGGTAGCAAGGAGTTAAACGTCGCAGATATTTTGTACGACAAGGTGAGTAATTCTGTAAAAAACAATAGCGATCTAAGGGTATATAAATACACACCGAAAGATAACGCCGATGATACGCTTCACTTTTTGTTTCACTATGCAATGGGCAAAAAAACAATCGATATGACGGATTATGTTAACAACCTAAATAGCATTCCAACAGAAAAAACAATCAGCATAAACAACGTGGCGGTAAATATACCGAGCATCGAAATAACCAAAACGACAGGGACACTTCGCACGATACAAAACACAACAGGTAACGATATGGACTTAAATAACGACATCGATATCTTGCCTAATATTTTTGTCAATGTAAGTGTAAGTAATTTAGTTTATGCAGACATCAAAGAAGGAATTCTAAAAATAAATCTGGATGGACTTGACGATAACATAAAACCAAAGCTCACGATAAATTACGAGCAAGTGCAGATAAAGCAAGGCACTCAAGTTTTGGGGAACTTTAAAAACAAAAATAATCAAACAGGTGAATTTGATTTAAAAAACAAACGAATCACAAACGGCGATACTATAACACTTTCAGGCTCGATAAAAATAATAGGCACAATTACTGCAAGCTATACGCAACAAATAAACGTTGCATTAAAAGTTACTTCCGATATAAAATCATTCAACGAAATTAAAATCAATAACCAAAACATTCAAACAGAGATTGCAGAAAATATTTCAATTGACCCATCTGTAATTGATTCTGTTAAAAAGCTAACGTTAAACCCTTTTTTGATAAGTGCAAATATAAAAAATAAATTACCGAATGGCACAGACATCAAGATAAAACTAGAATCTACAGCTCTAAATATTCAAACAGAATTTACCAAATTTGATGCAAAGCCGAATGATAACGCAGGTGAAGAAAAAACTTTATTTGACGGAGCGATTACATTTACGCCTTCAACTAACTTGGACGTAAAAGCTTTATTTGTGATTGCGGGATACGATTATGCCGCTAAAACTTTGACGCTTTCAAATGTTGTCGCTGGAGCTGAATACTCGTTTGGAGGAAACGCAAGCGTAAAGTTTGAGTTGGATAAAGCTGTAATTCAGCCGCCTTCTGGGGTGAACTTAAATGTACAGTATTCATACACAATCGATACGGATATATTTAGCTATGAAAATATAAATAAGCTAACACCCAAGCCTGTAAATGCGTACATCTACATTGTGTCCGATTTGTTGGGCGAAGATGCACCACGCCTGACAACAAAGATTGACCTAAAATACGGTAGCACAACAGAAACAATAATTAGTAAAAATAATGCACAAACGCCATTTGTGCCTGAGCCTGATTTTTCAGACTTTAATAACAGAGATATTCCTAAAGCAAGCATACAGCAAGATTCTATCGATTTGAAAAATGCTTTTGAATCAAAACCCGACCAGCTTGAATTTAAAACTGATATAAACGTGAATGAAATAACAATTACAAAAAACGTGATAAAAAAAATCAAGGAAACTAACAATGCTGAATTTAATGCACATCTTATCACTGACGTTCCGCTTTCGGTAAAAGTCAAAGATGACATAGTTGAAGGAATATCTATCGAAGATATATTGGCGAGAAAATCTGGAGAGACTACTCTCGATAAATTCAATCTCGCGATTGATGCGATTAAAGAATTGAGCCTTGTTATAGAATACAAAAACAACACAGGGATTATGTTTGATGCAAGGGTTTACAATCCAGATTGGATTGAAGGCGGCAATTTCAAATTTGAAAAAAAAGTAAAGCTAAGCGACAACGGCAAAATACGTCTAAGCCTCTCAAAAGAAGAAATACAGCACATCAGAGAACAAAATCCATTTCCGATAAAGCTTGAAGTAATGTTGCCAAAAGATGCAGACATCAGTCTCAAAAACGGCAGCTTAAAGCTTTCGGCTTATACAGTCGCAGATATGAATATCGTTTATGAATTTTAATGGGAAGCACAGATGAAAAAATATATTCTAATACTCGCCGCAATTTCGATGCTCGTTGTGAAAGGCTATTGTGAAGACAGTATCGGTGGAATTCAACGCAACAACGAAGCAGTAACAGAAAATTCTTTTTTTAAAAACGGCAGACAAGCATTTGTATTCGGTATTGATTTTAAAGCAGTAGCTGCAAATTCATATTTTAACATTGCAGATTTATTTAAAGAAACACTTGAAGTAGACTTACCTGCAATGTCGCAAGCATTGCCCAATGCGGGCTTAAGTGTATCTGGAGCTGGTGCCGCAAATGTGTACTTGGATATTTATATAAAGTCAAAAGCTGAGTTCGGTTTTTTTGTAAAAGCTGATTCGTATAGTTTTGCAAATATTCCAAAAAACTTAATTGACGTTGTGGCAAACGGAAACCTCGAAACAGATAACTTTAGTGGAAAAATAACAGAGATAGGTCAAGCCTTTGCCGATATTGGAATTTTTTATGGAATGAAATTTAATTCATTTAAGTTCCGTGTGAGTGCTTCGTATTTTGTGCCAGTCATTTATATGGAATCCGATATGGGCGGTTATGAGTTTGCAAATCCCATCGATGGAAGTGTCGTTGCAAGAGGAAAATTAAAACTAAATATATATTCGCACTTGCCAATATTTGGTAATAATGAGGCAATAGATATAAAAGATATTTTATCGAGGGGCGGTGTCGATTTTAGTTTTCATGGTAGCTATACTTTTGATGAACTTGCAAATTTGAATTTCAGTGTTATCAATGTTCCTATTTTTCCTGCAAGGTCGAACAAGGGATTTTCAAAAATATATGAAGGCGATTTTAAAGCAGAATCTCTAATCGAGTACTTCAATGGTCTAGTTATACCAGACCAAAAAGGTGATTTTGAGCCTCAAGGCTCTTATACAGAAACTGATTTAGCTTATGATTTACCGACAAAAAATATCTTTCGTCCATTAAAGCTTACATTCAGTTCGGACATAAGACCATTCTTGAACAACTATTTGATTATCACGCCAAGTTTAGGCTGTCACTTTTATAAGCCGTTTTATGTCGATGCTGGTTTGAAAATCGAAAGTCGCTTTTTAGAAGTTTTGGGTGCTTACATCGGAATGAGTCGTGAAGATAGAGTTTGGAAAAACAAGTTAGGACTTTTTTTGGAAACAAGAATTTTTAGGTTAGAAGCGTCTGTAGCCTCAGCATCGACTTCATTCACAGGGAGCTTCAAAGGAACAGGTGCAGAAGTTGCTTTAAAGCTCGTCTTCGGATATTAAGCGAAAAAGCTACTGCAACCTCCGCGAGAATACTGGACTTTTGCCGGAGTTTTCAGTATACTCGCTTCGGTACATTTATGGAATTAGTTTCACCTGCTGGCAACTTGGAAAAGTTATCATACGCATACATGTTCGGAGCGGACAGTGTTTACATCGGTTTAAAAAATTTTTCGCTGCGTGTTAAAGCCGATAATTTTTTTGATGATGAGTACAAAAAGGTTATTGAAATAAAAAATAAATATGCGATACAAGGAATTAAAAAAAAGCTTCTTTGTGCGATAAATATTTCGTTTCACAATAATGACATTAAAGCATTGGAAAAAAATCTTGCGTACTTTCAGCAGTATCCGATTGACGCTTTTATCGTGCAAGATGTTGGTATTGTGAAATTACTTAAAAAGCATTTTCCGAATACGTCGCTACACCTCAGCACGCAAGCAAACTGCACTAACGCTGAAGCGGTTGCGGTGTATCGAGACTTGGGCTTTTCGCGAGTTGTGCTTGCCCGTGAAGTGGGCTTGAATGAGATTGCCGAAATAAAGCAAGCCGTCCCTGAAATGGAGCTTGAATGTTTTGTTCACGGCTCCATGTGTATTGCATATTCGGGGCGTTGTTTGATTAGTGCGTACTTGACAGGAAGAAGTGCAAACGCTGGAGCCTGCACCCACTCATGCCGCTGGAACTATAATCTGACGGCTCAGTCCGCGGCTACCAATTTTTGCGTTGAAGAAAGCGAGCGAGTTGGTGAATATTTCCCCGTTGAAGAAGGTGAACATTATACGGCTTTATTTTCTTCAAAAGATTTATGTATGATTGACCACTTAGACAAAATGAAAGCTGCTGGTGTTGATGCAGTGAAAATCGAAGGGCGCATGAAAAGCCTTTACTACACTGCGTTGGTTACACGGGCATACCGAAAAAAGCTTGACGTGCTGGAAGGAAAAATTTCGGACAAAGACGCAGCCCCATTCATTGCAGAATTATATAACACGCAACATCGGGAATTCGGGACGGGTTTTTATTTTTCGGCGAAAGATGCAAATAAAACAACTAAAGGCTCAAGCGACTCAACTTACCGCATGCTTGGTACACTCGGTAAATGCATGTCAGTTGCCGACGGAAAAAAACGTTTTCACTTTAACTCGATGAATAAACTCGACCTCGGTGAAGAAATTGAATTTGTTGGACCTGACATAGTCGGCGAAAAAACGCAAGCGTACTCACTCATCGACCCTGACACATTGGAAGAACGCACTTGGGTTTGTCACGGGCATCCATGCTTAATCGAAACATCGCTTCCTGTTGAGGAAGGCTTTATCGTGAGAGGCAAAGCGTCGGAATACAGCCATTGATGCGAGCATGCTGATAGCTTGTAAGTTTTTACAAAATTGCTATACTGAATTAGTCTTGCAAAAAAGTTTAGTTTTGCAAGGTAATCTAAATTCATTTATCATAAGGAATAAATTTATGAAAAGATCAAACAGAAAAAAAGCTTACTCTGTGATTACGCGTGTGGCGGTACTTTTCGTTATCGCTATTTTTGCTTCGTGTAAAACTATAACCATATCTGAAGTCGCTCCATTCCCTGCAATCGGCGATGGTGCCGATGTGTACGTCTTTCTTCCCGTGGACGGAAACAAAGTATTTTTGGATAAAGTTTTGGGGGATAGAACAGAACGCCAGGACATAAAAGAAGCTCTCAAGCGAACAAAAAAAATATACGCTGGTTTATTTAGTCAAGCTACTAGCCCTAGAAAAAAGGATGAGGTACTGGTGTGTGCAGTTGGAAATTATCCAGCGAATCTTGCAGGAATGGCTTTCAAGGAAAAAAACGGCTGGACAAAATACATTGCGTCAAATTCGGTGTCTTATTACAGTGGCGGAATCAGTGCCATTTCAATTCCGAACAACAAAAGTGCCTTTTTGGCACTTGCCGATGAGCCTGAGCATTCGATGAAGCGATTTTTGGAAGATGGTAAAAGCGAAAAGATTGTTCCGTTTTCTGAAAATTTTGATCGCTTTGTTGAAACAACGACAAAAAATGCTGTCGGAATTTTTATAAAAAATCCTAACTTTTTTATTGCGAAAATGCTTGGAACCGATTTGCAGCTTCCTGTAACCACGTCTGAAATTTATTTACTCAAAGATGCGGAAAACGGAATATACTCGTATAATTTTTCGATTGAAACTGGAAATAAAATGACAGCCTTTGCCTTGAGTTTACTTTTACGCACTGTTGTAAATGCCGATGTAAAAACGGCAGACAAAACTGTTCTCGTCGAAAATGGAAAACTTTCCGAAACTGACTTGGGAAATTTGCTGCAAAAAATATTCAATTAAAAGCATTTATTTGCTAGTAATTGTGAGGCACGCTAAAAATGAAAATCGATTCGGTCGTATTATACAAAGGACAAGTCGCACTCGTTACGGAAATTAGTGACGGCAAGATTTTAATTGAAGGTGAAGATAAAACTTTATCCAAGCGTGTCCGCGAAAAAGACGTGTGCGTGTTGAGCGAAACGCCTGTAAAGAGTCTTGAAGCAGTTTTGCAGGCTGAACTTGAACCTGTCGATTTTTCTGTTGCTTCAGAATTTTTTAACGATACAGCAAGTTTCAACGAAGTTGCTGAGCTTTTTTACGCCAAGCTTCGTCCCGAGCAAATGTGGAAAGCGTGGCTTGCAATTTCGGAGTCGCCTTACTTTGAGGTTGCAGTTCCAACGGCTCCGATTATCGTTCGAAGCTCAGATGATGTTGCAAAGCTCAAAGAAAAAGCTGCGGAAAAAAACCGTGAGGCAGAGCTTTATACCGAATGCATTGCAGAAATAAAAAAAGCTCTCAGCACAACACAGCAAAACGGCACAACGGATTGCCTCATCAATAAAAGCCGCTTTTCGCGATTCTTGCAAGAAGTGGAGCAGCTCGCATTCGGAAAAGTGCAAAAATCAAAACTTCTTGTTGACTTGAAAATAAAGCAATCGCCCGAACACGCTCACGAACTTTTATTAAAGCTGAAGGTTTGGACAGCTGAAAAAAATCCTTATCCGCAACGTTTCGAAGTTTTATCGAATGACGCAAAAGCGGCGATTGCAGAACCTTTGCATGAAAAACCTTGTGTCGATTTAACGCATCTCGTGAGTTACGCTATTGATAATCCAGGCAGTACTGATCCAGATGATGCAATTTGCTTCGACGGGAAAACTTTGTACATACATGTTGCCTGTCCTGCCGAAACAGTGAAGCAAGGCACGGAAGCCGACGACGCTGCTTGTGATCGCGGGTCAACGCTTTATCTACCGGAGCAAATTGGGCGAATGTTAAACGAAAATGCAACAAAGTATTTTGCCCTTGGTTTAGAGCGCGAATGTTATGCACTCACATTCGCATTGAACTTTGATGAACAATGCGAGCCGTCCGATGTTCGGATTTTCCGAAGCAAGATTTCAGTTGAACGAATGACTTACGAACAAGCTGAGTTAAAAAAGGACGGAGAGCTAAAACCGCTTTTTGAACTCACGAGGCGACTTTATGCAAGGCGTGTAAAAAACGGAGCGGTTACAATTAAAATGCCTGAAGTGTCGATAGTTGCTTCAAAAGCCGCAAACGGAGAGGAAAGCACTATAGAAATTGAGCCTCTGAAAACCTTTGAATCCTCAGAAATGATTCGAGAAATGATGCTCCTCGCTGGAGAAGCTGGTGCAATGTTTGCGTTTAAGCATCAAATTCCGTTTCAGTACATCAGTCAAGATGAGCCTACTTTACCAGCAAAACTTGCAGACGGACTTGCGGGCGAGTACCAAAAACGCAAAAGCATGCACGCGCGAGTTCTTAGCACTGTGCCGTCAAAGCACTTTGCACTAGGCTTGAGCATGTACGCCCAATTAACGAGTCCTTTACGCCGATATGCAGACCTTTTATCGCAGCAGCAAATCTTGTGCTTTTTGGATAATGAGCGTCTCATTGACCGTGACACTTTTTTGGCACGTCTTTCAAGGACGGATATCGGCGTGCGAAACATAAATAAAGTTGCTCGCCTTTCAAGGACGCACTGGATTTTAGTTTATTTGCAAAAAAATCAAAACCGCACGTTTGAAGCGGTAATCCTTGAAGCATCGGGAAATAAAGTACATTGCATTATCCCAGAGATTGCCTTTGAAATGGATATGCACTTAAAAACGCCGCGTCAACTGAATGACACATTGAAAGTCAAGGCTCAAGATATTAACCTCGCGTTTCAATCTGTCGTTTTTGTCGAAGTTGACGCTTAAGGTTATCGCTAAAAACTGCATCCTGTGCGGTTTTAAGGAGCGTATTCCTAAAATATACTGGCACAAGTAGGACGAATGCAATTCGTCCCGTGGATGAGCTTTACCGTTTACAAATACTAAAAATAAAGGAATTTGGGCGCTGACGGGATCGAACCGCCGACATTCTGGGTGTAAACCAGACGCTCGTACCAGCTGAGCTAAGCGCCCGAAAGTAATATAAGCAATATATACTTTTTTGAGCTTTTTGTCAAGCCCTTTTTACAGACTTTTTTATTTTATGCCTAAAAATTTTTCACGCCCTACTCCTTCCAAACTTCAACGATATTTGGCTGAATCGAAAGTGCATTCAAAAAAACATCCGACGAAGGAACTTTGATTTGCGACGAAGATTTGAGTACAAAGATTTTTTCGCCATCGCGTGCATGAATAAAAAAATCACAGCTTCCAGCGTTTTCGGTGCAAAACTCAAAAAGCGACCTAAAATCACTGTCGTTTGCAGTAAGCGTATCCAAAAGTATATGCACCTCTGAAATTGAACGCTCTTTCAAATCTTTCAATGGTACAACTTCATCAACAACGATTGAAGGCTCTCCATGTTCGGTATCGATTTTTCCCTTGATGCCACAAATACTTTCTGGAAGTGCAATGCCTTTTACCTTTTCCCACACTTTCGGAAAAAAGACGAGCTTCACCGACGCAGTCGTGTCTTCCAGCTTTGCAAAACACATCAGTTCGTTACGCTTTGTGAAAAAAGACGAAATATCGGAAAGCATTCCGACAACAGTGTAATCTTTTCCCTTTTGGGCATTTTCGATTTTTTCCAGCTTGAGCATGCTAACCTTTTTAATCATTTCATCGTATTCGTCGAGTGGATGCCCCGAAATATAAAAGCCCATCAGCTCTTTTTCTCGCTTGAGTTTTTCCTTCAAAGGCCAGTCTGGCACAGGCTTAAAGTGAAAATATTCCGTTTCGCTTTCAATATCACCGAAAAGACTTCCCTGCCCCAAAAGCTTTTCTTCGTTTTGCTTTGAAACGGAATTGTATACCGTTTCAAGATTAAGTAATAGTGTCGGGCGATTTTCGTCGATGCCGTCAAAACAGCCCGTACCGATTAAAATTTCAACAGCTTTTTTGCCAACAACTTTTAAATCGACTCGGCTTAAAAAATCGACAAACGAAGTATATTTTCCATTCTTGAGTCGTTCTTCAACGATAGCTTTTGCCGCCCACGTGCCGAAACCTTTAATGCCGATTAAGCCAAACACGATAGCTCCGTCCGCCACAGAAAAATACTCCCGCGAATAATTCACATTCGGTGGCATAATTTTCACGCCGTCTTTTTTTGCAAGATGAATATACTCACGAAGCTTATCGCTCGCCGTGATTTCATTTGTGAAGTTTGCCGCCCAAAACTCTGGCAAAAAGTGTGCTTTCAAATACGCCGTGCGATACGCCAAAACCGCATACGCAGTCGCATGACTTTTATTAAAACCGTATTGTGAAAAAGGAATCAAAATATCATAAATTTCAGCCGCCTTTTCAGCTGGAAAATTTAACGCAACAGCTCCTGCAACAAAGGTTTCTTTTTCCTTTGCCATAACCTCCACTTTTTTCTTTGACATCGCACGACGGAGCATATCGGCTTTTCCCAAACTGTATCCTGCGATTTTTTGTGCAACCTGCATAACCTGCTCTTGATACACAATTACGCCATAAGTTTCTTTCAAAATACCTTCCAAACTTGCATCAGGATATTCAATCTTTTCGGGATTCTTTTTCGATTCGATAAACTTATCGATGTACTGCATAGGCCCCGGGCGAAATAACGCATTCAATGCAATTAAATCTGGAATGCCAGTCGGTTTACAACGCTTTAGAATATTCACCATTCCGTCGCTTTCAAACTGAAACACTGCGGCAGAATTTCCGTCTGACAAAAGCTTAAACGTCGCAGCATCATCTTCTGGAGCTTTTTCGACCGCAAAGTTCGCAAACTCTCCTCCCCGCTGTTGGATGAGCTCCTCGCAATGCTTAATCAAGGTTAAAGTTTTTAACCCCAAAAAGTCCATTTTAACCAAGCCGCAATTTTCGATTTTATCCATTGTAAACTGGGTTGCAACATCTCCAGTTTCAGCATCTTTATACACAGGAACGTAATCGATGAGTTTCCCTTGAGCGATAACCACGCCTGCGGCATGCAAGCTAGTTTGACGTTTTGCTCCCTCAAGTTTTAAAGCAATTTCAAAAAGCTCTTTATATTGTTGGTCAAGTGAAAATTCCTTTACCGAAGGAACATTATCGATAATACGCTGCAAAGTATCCATTTTAGCGTCGGGGTCAGTCGGCTTATCACCCATAGCTTTTACTATTGCGTTGACTTCCGCAAGCGGCACGTCCAAAACTCGCCCAACATCTTTTAAAACCGCTTTCGGTTTTAACGTCCCAAAAGTAATAATTTGACCGACGCTTGCATCTCCGTACTTTTGCCTCACATACTCAATAACTTCTTGCCTTCTTTCGAAGCAAAAGTCCACGTCAAAGTCGGGCATGGTAATTCGCTCAGGATTCAAAAACCGCTCAAAAAGGAGGTTGTACTTAAAAGGGTCTATGTCGGTAATGTGCATCGCATAAGCGACAAGCGAACCCGCACCTGAGCCTCTTCCCGGCCCGACAGGAATATCATGCTCTTTCGCCCAGTTGATAAAATCCCAAACAATTAAAAAATAACCCACAAAGTCCATTTTTTTTATGATGCCAAGCTCGTACTCTGCACGCTTTCTGTGTTCTTCAGTTACTTCCTTGTAGCGTCCTTTTAAGCCTTGAAACACAAGATAATCAATGTAGTCTTCTTTTTTTTCAAAGTTTTCTGGAATTTGATATATCGGTAAAAGTGGACCAGGTTCAGGAATGCTAACATCGCACCGCTCCGCAATACGCACAGTGTTGGCTATAGCTTCCGGGTATTCGGGAAAAAGAGTTGCCATTTGCTCGCCACTTTTGAGAAAAAACTCGCTGCCTTCAAACTTCATGCGGTTCTCATCGCTTCGAAGCTTTTTCATACCAATGCACATTAAAACGTCTTGTGCAATATAATCTTCTTGCAAGCAATAGTGAATATCGTTTGTTAAAACAAGTGGCAAACCGAGCTTTCGAGCAAGCTCCGCGATGAGAGGTGCAACCTGCTTTTGCTCTTTTATACCGTGATCTTGCAATTCAAGATAAAGGTTATCATATCCGAAAATATCGATGTACGTTCGCAAAAACTGTTCCGCTTCGTTATGTTTTCCTGCCAAAAGTAGCACTGGAAGTTTTCCCGCAAGACACGCTGTTAAACAAATAATCCCTTCGTGGTACTTTTGCAAAAGCTCAGTATCAATACGCGGCTTATAATACATTCCCTCAAGATAACTCAACGACGAAAGCTGCATTAAATTCCGATAACCAATGTCGTTTTTCGCAAGCAAAATCAAGTGATAATACCGCCTGCCATTTTCATCGGTAGTCTTTTCTTGGCGGGAATGCGGAGCTACGTAAAACTCGCAACCTACAATCGGTTTAATACCAGCAGCTTTGCACTCCTCGACAAAGTTTATCACGCCAAACATATTACCGTGGTCGGTTATCGCAAGAGCATTCTGCCCCAACTCCTTTGCTCTGGATACAAGTTTTTTAATCGACGCAGCTCCGTCTAAAAGCGAATAATCAGTATGAACGTGCAAATGAACAAAATCAATCATAGCTTCAAGTATAGCACAAAATTTCAAAAATTGTAAGTGCGATGCCTTTCAAAACACAAAAACACAAAAGAGAAAATTTTTCAATCGTTAGTCATCAAATACCTTTATTTCTTTTCCGTCGAGAAAAATATGTACACGTTTTTTTGTGCCATTGTATTCAATTTTAGAATTTAGCACACCGTCGGTGTAAGATTCTTCATAGGCAATCGAGCCGTCATTTTTATAAAAAATTTTTTGCAAAAGTTTCTTTCCGTTCCTTTCAGTTTCGACTTCAGTCAGTTCATTTTTGGCGTTATACTTTTTTTGAGTAACTGTAAGCACTCCAGAAATTTTAGTTTCAATCTTTATAACGTTTTGGTTTTTATCATAAAAGTGCGTTATGTTTTTTTCTTGCGAAGTTTCAACCATTTTTTGCAAATAGTTATTTTCATAAAAAAATTTTTGTTCTTTTACGATTTTATCTTTGTCGTACCAAAACACTTGAGAAACAGTTCCGTCGTCATTCAATGTTTCATAATACCATGACGAATCATCTCCAACTAGAATGTAACTGTCAGAAAGTGCCGAAAAATTTTTTTCAACGCTCGTTTCATTAAGTAGCCCATTTGCATCATCTAACGTTTCAACATCAAAAGAGCTATTTTCAGCTTGCGGTGCATCTAAGGCTTCATCTTTTTCCGTATCAGGCACCTGTGCAGTTAAAAGCGTTACCGAAAAAAAGCCACAACACAAAAGCACCTTGCAATGCCGTTTACAATAGCCCCAAAAATTCTTTGACATAAGTTTCACAATTAAAAGGTTTTATATCTGGATATTTTTCACCAGTGCAAATAAACATAACTGGCAAGTTCAATTCCTTGCCGATGGAGATTGCAATACCGCCTTTTGCTGTCGAGTCATACTTTGTGATAACGGCAGCATCAAGTCCGATTGTTTGAGAAAACACTTCCGCCTGACGCAGTGCATTTTGTCCTGTTGTCGAGTCCAAAATAACTATTTTTTTATAGCAGCCTTCATCAGCTTTTGACTGTGCGATGCGGTCAATCTTTTTTAGCTCTCGCACCAAGTCTTCACGGTTATGAAGCCTGCCAGCTGTATCAACGATGGCTAAACCGCCGCCGCTTTTTTTTAAAGACTCTCCTGCATCAAATACAACGGCTGCACTGTCGCCGCCTTGCTGATTTGCGATAACCCTCGTCTGCAATTTTTCGCCGTGAAATTTAAGCTGGTCAATAGCGGCTGCTCTAAATGTGTCACCAGCAACTAGCAAAAGTTTTTCACCGAAATTACTCTTGTAATAATTTGCCATTTTCGCAATGGTTGTAGTTTTTCCAACTCCGTTAACACCCAGCACCAAAAAAATATTGTTTTTGTTTTTTTCTGGCGTGTATGAATATGATTTTACGTACTGGAGCAAAATATCACTTAGTAGCTTCGGTAAATCCTGCTCGTTATGGATTTTATTTTCTTTTGCATATTCCCGAAGCTTATCTTCAATCTGTAACGCCAACGCCTGACCGACATCACCTTCAATCAATGAATCGGTTAAAGCTTCAAAAAACTCATCATCAATTTTTTTGTGAAAGCTAAAAAGTGATTTTAACTTTTCTGCAAAACTCTTTTTCATAACATCTCCAAAACTACAAGCGGCTTTCTAAAACGTATAACAAAAACCCCTACCGATAATTTCATTTATGTTGCTATCAACACAAGCATATCGGGTCAACGTTTTTGCAATCATTATCCACTGCCAGTTTCACATAGGTATCAAGCCACATCCTTCCATTATAATCAACTATTTTCAAAAAATGTCAATCGGTTTTTTACACTAAAATCAAACTTGCTAAAAATGCTCTAGCTTTTAGGTTTGGTTGCCAATATTCACCGAAAGTGCAACTCACGGGAGAACTTAAAATCCGCTTGGCGGATTTTAAGTTCTCCATCATGTTTACCAGCATACGTCCTTGTATGCTGGTAAACTGCGAGTTTGTACGCTAACTGTGCAAGATGCACAGTTAGCGTACAAACATCGTGTGGCTTCTGTGCCACGTCCATCCTTGGACGCAAACTTCATTTCCGCCACGGACAAAGATATGCAGAAAGTTTTGTGCCACAGATACAAAACGCCTTTACAAACTAATATCTCAGTTAATTTATCGCGGAAAATGCTTTTTAAAGTTTTCCAAAATTTTCTCGCAAGCGTGACGTGCATCAAGGTCAAGAATCGCGTGCCTGTCGCGATAAAAACCAATCACGGGAGCAGTTTGGCTGCGGTAGGCTTCCAGCCGTTTTTTGATACTTTCAGCCTTATCATCATCACGAATTATTAACTCGGCAGCACAAACATCGCAAATGCCGTCCTTTTTTGGCTTCATCGTGATAATGTTAAAAACCTTGCCACACTTCGAGCAAGTCCGGCGGTTTGAAAGGCGATGCACAACTTCATCATCAGAAATATCAAAGTTCACAGCCTTGTCGATTTTAATAATTTTTTCCAGAGCTTCGGCTTGCGGAATTGTACGCGGAAAGCCGTCCAAAATAAAACCGTTTTTACAGTCGGCTGCGGCTAAACGCTCCGCAACAAGTGCCGTAGTAATATCATCGCTCACCAACGCACCCGAATCGATAATTGACTTCACTTTGATGCCGAGTTCGGTTTTATCTTTAATCGCTTGACGAAAAATATCGCCAGTTGAAATGTGCGGAATATTATAATACTTCGCAACCTCAAAAGCCAACGTTCCCTTACCAGCACCCGGCGGCCCCAAAAAAACTAAATTCATATTAGCCTCTTAAAACAAAGAATTTTGATAACACTATAATACACGCTTTTGTTTTTTTTGCAAGCATTATTTGTATTTGCAAAACGGGTTCAAAAATTGACTTCCTTGCCAATTTTTGAACCGCATCGTCAATTTAGGTTTGACCTAAAAAAGTTTGAAGCCTTTCGATAAAACTCGATATGGGTTTTGTACACTGCCATCCGTGGCTGGCTAGGCTCAAACTACAAAAGCAAAAAAGCTTCTCCGTTTCACAGGCTTAAAACGAAAGATTGCACACGGAGCTTTGGTAAAATTTGTGAGCTTGAAACCAAATAAAAAAAGCCCCGCTTTTTGAGCGAGGCTTCCAGAGTGTGCAGTGATAAATTTATGCTGCAACTTTTGATTTGATAATTTCTTGTCCGCGTTTCGCACCGCAGGTTCGGTCTAGAATTATCGGAGCAATCAGCAACGTTGTAATCACGCCAGAAATCAAACCGACCAGCAAAACGTTCGCAAAATCACGCGTTGAACCTTCGGTGAACAAAAACAAAATGAGAACAGCCGCAATGGTTGTAACTGTCGTGATAACACTTCGTCCAAACACTTCGGTGATAGATTTGTCGATTATGTCCCTGCCAATCATATCGGGGAACAAACGCGTATTTTCGCGGATTCGGTCAAACATAACGACGGTGTCGTTCACAGAATATCCGATAATCGTAAGCAAAGCCGCAACCGTGAAAGTCGAAAACTCCATACGCATCAGCACCATGTACACAACCATCGTAAAAGTATCGAACACAAGTGCGACAATCGCTGCAAGCGAAAAGTTCCACTTAAAGCGAACCATAACGTAAAGGAAAATCAGCACGATTGAGAAAAGCACCAACAGTGCAGATTGCTGAACGAGGGCGGCAGAAAATTGCGAGCCCATAAAGTCGCTACTCAGGTAAGCAAAGTTTCCAGCACCGTAGGTTTTTACCAAAGCCGCAGTCAAAATCGACTTTAAGTTGTCGCTCGTGTTTTTCGCAGGGTCGTTATCCGCAAGGCGAAATTGGAACGTTCGCAACGCCTCTTCTCCAACTTGCTGAACCGTTAAACCTGAAATATCCGACAAGCTTTTTCGTACGGAATCAGCTGAAAGCGGTGTTGAAACTGGCTCCAAACTGTACAAGTTCAAAGCCTTCGAAGAAAGCCGCGTGCCTTCCGTCGAGCTTGTAAAAAGCGAGGCAAGCGAAACGGAATCCGCCCCTTTTGACTCGGCTTTCAAGCCAACAATCCTTGTGCTTCCTGCGATAAAGTCGCCGACAGTTTTATATTCGCTGAACAAAAAGCTTTCGGTTTTGTTCTCTGCGTTTATCGAAGTCGTTACAATATGAATACCGCGTGTATCCTGCGAAAAAGTTACAGAATCCGTTCCTTCATACGTCAACGCGAGTACTGTCGGTGCAAAACGCACTTTTGCAACCAAACCAGACTGAAAATCCACGCCCTTTTGTACACCTTTCACAAAAATGAGTGCAACTCCGGCTACTAAAAATAACGCATAAAAAATAATTGTTGCGGTAAAAAGTTTGCTGACTTTATAAATCTTTTTCATTATTTATAACTCCTCCAGCTGATTTTAAGATTCTTCAACTTGAGCGTTTCCGAGCCAAAGTCAAAAATCAACTTTGAAACAAAAAGTGCGGTAAACACCGAAGAAATAACACCGATTGCCAAGCTGTATGCAAATCCCTTGATTGTGCCAGTTCCCAAAATTGAAAGGAATGCCGCAGCAATGAAAGTCGTAATGTTCGAGTCCATAATTGCCCAAAATGCTTGGTCAAAACCTGCATTGATTGCCGATGCACGCGACTTGCCCAAAAGCAACTCTTCCTTGATTCGCTCAAAGATAACGACGTTCGCGTCAACTGCCATACCGATAGTCAAAATCATACCCGCGATGCTTGACAAGCTCAAAGTCAAATTGAGTGCCGACAAAATACTGAACATAATATAAAGGTTCAAAACTTGTGCGATACAGGCATTGATACCAGCTTCGAGGTAATACATCAACATAAAAACGAACACTGCAATCAAACCCCAGAACAAGGCATTCAAGCCCTGCTCGATTGAAAGTTTACCCATCGTTGCACCGATAATCTGCTGGCTTTCCAGCTCAAGCGGAACATTCAACCAAGCCGAACGCAAAACCGCTTTTAAGTTTTCGCCCTCTTCGGCAGAAAAGCCTTGAATAATGCCACGCCCGCCAGTGATTGGCTCGTTAATGTTCGGCGCGGACTTAATCTTACCGTCCGAAACAATCGCAAGGCGTTTTCCCTTATTTTCCGTGGTAAGCTTTGCAAAAATTTCAGCACCTTCGCCTGAAAGTGCAAACTCAACAACAGGCTGCCCCGTATTTCCGCGTGAGGTTTCAACTTCGGTCAAATACTTTCCGTCCAAACCAGCTTGTTTTTTGACAACCAAAAACGGCTGCCCTTCCTCACGCTGGTCAATTCCGTATGCGTCTTTTTTGTACACGCCGAGAACCATAGTATCTTCCGGTATAATCGACGGATCAAGCAAATTGTAGTTCGCATCGAAAGTCGTTCCCTTATTTGCGTTATAATACTGGTAAAACTTTGCCGTTGCATCATCATCAACAATGTGAAACGCCAAAATCCCACGTCCCATGATAATCGAGTTTATCTGGTCAGTGTCTGTTGCACCTGGAAGCTCAATGTAAATACGGTCTTCACCCTGCTGGCGGATAACTGGCTCAGAAAGCCCGAAGCGGTCAACGCGGCTTCGCAAAGTTTCAATCGCCAAAGCCATAGCTTCCTGTTTCGTCGACGCAGTGATAGTCCGCTTTTCCGCCGTCTTTTTTATCACAGCCGCAAGCTGCTCACCCAACGTATCGGAGCTACCCTCCCCGTCGCTACTCTTTTCGGTTTCCGCCACTGGTTTTTCAGTTTCGGCAGGCTGGTCGGCAGTTTCCTCAATTGCAGAAAGGTCAGCCTTGATAATCAAGCTCATACCGCCCGACAAATCCAAACCGAGCTTAACCGCATTCGTTTGATAACCCTTTATCCTCAAGATACGGTTGCGGTAAAAAGTTTCCAACACCGACGACATCTCCGCTCTAGCTTGCGTCTCGTTTGCACTCGGAAAAGCCGCCACAACAGCTCCAGCTGTCCACACTTGTGGAAGCTCTTTGCCAAACGTCTTGTACGTCTTTTTTGCGTGTGCAATAATTTCACCGAAGCGATTGCTATCCAAAGCTTCCTGTGAACCCGACTTCGCCGCATCAACCAAAAAGTTCACATCTTTTCCAGCCATATTAACGGCATAGTCCCTAATTTTTTCCCGTGATTCCGTTGCTAAAACCCTGTCTTCTTTGCTCGTCCAAAAATACCAGCGTATCGTCGGCAGCAAAAAAACAAAACAGAGTGCTAAAACCAGCAACACAATCACCAAGCGAGTTGTTTTTTTCATGCGTTCCTCAATATTAAATTACAAATTTATTTTGTTTCTTCTTTTGAAGCCTCTTCAGCTTTTTCTGCCTTTTCGTTTACACTTATGACAGAAGAAATCGAATTTCGGCTCATTTCGATTTTACAATTATCGTCAACCTTGAGAATAACGGTTTTTTCTTTCAAAGATGAAACAGTGCCGTAAATACCCCCGATTGTTACAACCTTATCGCCTTTTTTCAGGGCGTTAATCATTTCCTGCACTTTTTTTCTTTCCTTGTTTTGCGGACGAATAATCAAAAAGTACATGACAACAAACATCACACCCAAAGTACCCAGCATAATAAGATTTCCGCCAGGAGCAGCACTCTGCAAAAAATTAATTACATTCATAAAGACCTCTTTCAATGATAAACTAGAAGACCTATTCTATCGAAAGTAATACGAAAAGTCAATAGCATTAAATCGGATAAATCAACTTCGCAAAAAATCCTCTAGCGTTCAATGTGTCATCGACTCGCCGCCATTCACCGAATGCTTATCCACAGGACAAATTAAAATCCGCTTGGCGGATTTTAATTTGTCCATCATTTGCCAGGGCATTCTAGGAATACGCACATTGCCTAAACGCACTTTCACATTTTTTAGTTTTCATGAAAACTAAAAAATGGCTGCGTTAAAGCCCAAACGCTATTGGCGTAACGCGATTAAGCTTTGTATTACGGGAATGAACTCTTTCGCCTTAAAAACTTCTCACGCCGAGCATCTTTGGTTACATCATTGCATTGCGTTTTTAGGCGTGAGTTCCTAGCCGAGCCTGCTCCGTCGGTTCTTAATCATAAAACCTGTGAGTCGAAATTTATTAAAGTTTCGTATTCCGATAAAATATGAAATTAAAATGACAATCAATGAAGCAACATAAACAAAAAGAAATAGCAAATGCCAATTCCATATTTCGAAAAATGTTTGCACCGTATTTTGCGAATTCATTAAGTACAAATTTAATAACGTAGCAAGTGCAGGCGGAAACCCGTAAGCAATTATCGAAACAATTATAGTACGCAACAATCCGCCTCTCACTGATATTGCACACAAACTCAAAGTAAAAGCAATTGCAATCGGAAAATAAAAAAGCATAATTAAAATAATAAATTTAAAATCTTCAATCGCGATAAAAAAATTTATAAAAGATAAAATTATGCTCAAACTAAACACAGCAAAAAAATTAATTAACAAAGAATAAATAATATTTGCAATAAAATATTCTTTTCCTCGTATCGGCATTAATATATACATTGTAATAGATTCATAAAATGGGAGAGATGGAAGCATAGTTCCTATAAACAAAAACGTTAATCCTTGAAAAAATATAACATTCCTTGCAGCTGGTACTGATGCTCCGATAATAATCTCAACAATTCCAATCAAAAAGAAAACAGCACCAATTAGTGAAGATATTCCGTGTGTATAATTAAATATTATAGCTTTTATTTTTTTCATTTTATTTTTTCTCCTTTGCATAAAAATACATAATGTCTTCAAGGTTTGCATCTTCGCAAACTATTCCGTTAAATTTTTGATTGCCTTTATCCGACACCAAAATCTCATAAGCATATTCAGTCTTTCGATAACCGATATAATCATCAGCATATAATAACTTAAAAGTTTTCTCATCGGTTTTTAAAATCCCATAATTTTTATTTATATTTTCCAACGAAGAATCAAAAACTTTTTTACCATCACTTATAAAAATAATCTCATCGCAAATTTTTTCAAGCTCATTTGTTTGATGGCTCGAAATTAAAATTGAATGGTTTTCATCAAGCATAAAGTTTCGCAAAAGTTCTAAAAACTCTTTTTTTGCAACTGGGTCTAAAAAATTAAGCGGCTCATCCAAAATTAAAAGCTCGGCTCCATGTGCAAGGGCTATTGCAATTTGGAGCTTTTGCATAGTTCCCGAAGACAAGGCTGTCAAAAATTTTGAAGGCGGAATTTTGAAATCTTCAAGATATTTTTCGTAAAGCTCCTGATTCCAATTTTCATAAACACCTGCAAAAAAATTACTAAGTTTTTTAGGTGTATACATAAACGATAAAAAGTTATCATTTATAACAAAGCCTATTTTTTCTTTTGTTGCGATATTTTCTCTTTTAAGCTCGTCACCAAAGAGAAAAATTTTGCCACTTTCAGGAAAATACATATTTAGGATAAGGTACAACAAAGTAGTTTTTCCTGCACCATTTTCTCCAATCAAACCCGTAACGCAGCCTCGCGGAACCGAAAAAGAAATATCGCACAACGAAAAACTTTTTCTGCCCGCTCCAACTGTAAATTTAAGTTTTTCAACTTTTACCACATCATTAGACATCATAAACACTCCATATCCGTTTAATAAAGACGCCGAATAATTTCGGATAAATCTTCGGCATTTAGATTAATTTTTTTTGCTTGGTAGCATACGTCTTTCAATTTTTCTTCGATGCTTTTTTTTATTGACTTTTCAATCTTTTTAAAATTTACATCGGCAACAAAATATCCTTGCGTAGGCACCGAATACAAAAACCCCTCACGTGCCAAATCTTCATACGACCTCTTTGTCGTAATAACGCTCACACTCAATGCAGCAGCCAGAGCCCTCATCGAAGGCAAAGCCTGTCCACGCTTTAATGTGCCATCTAAAATTTGATTTTTGATACTTTCCGAAAGCTGTTCATAAAGCGGCACCGCCGAAGAAGCATTCAAAAAAATATTCACTTCTGTACATCTCCTGTTATTCTGTATATATTAAGTATATACAGAATAACAATTTTTGTCAAGTGAAAAATTGAAAAAAATATAAAAAATGTCTTGACAATTTATATAAAACTAATTAACCTAAGCAACGTTAAGGATACAACTAATGAAAACATTTATTGTTATTTGGTTCGGGCAATTTGTTTCGATGTTAGGTTCAAGACTTTCCGACTTCGGACTCGGAATATGGATCTTTCAAAAAACTGGAAATGCGGCATCGTTTGCAATGAGTGCAGTGTGTACGGTTTTACCAGCTTTGTTGTTTGCACCTTTTGCAGGCTCGCTTGCAGACAGAAAAAAACGAAAAGCTATTATTCTTTTGACCGACAGTATCGATGCAGGTTTAAAAATTTTAATAGTAACTATTCTCATATTGAACAAGCTTGAACTTTGGATGATCTACCCATTGCTGTTTATTTCAGGCACCGTTGGAACTTTTCAAAATCCTGCTTTTAGTGCATCGATTCCTATGCTTGTGCCTGCCGACAAACTTACACAAGCAAACGGACTTTTGCAGTTTTCATCCGCGATACAAAATTTATTAGCTCCGATTATCGCAGGCTTTTTATATCCGCTGATAGAATTAAAAGGATTATTTATCATCGACTTTGCTTCATTCTTTTTTGCGTTGGCAACAATTGCTTTTATAAAAATACCTCAACCCGCTGTTGAAAAAACAAACGATAATTTAGTTTTAGCAGCGTTCAAAGATTTTCAATATGCGTGGAAATACATTACGCAAAAAGAAGGCTTGATGCAGCTAATAGTTTTTTTTGCGTTTTTAAATTTTCTTGCAAATCTTTCAGCAATTTTGATAGGGCCGCTAATGATGAGTATTTATGACTCACGAATTTACGGTAATGTACAGGCAGGCATAGGACTTGCAATGCTTTTGGGTGGACTTTGCTCAAGCCTCATTCCCGACACCAAAAATAAAATAAAGCGCATTCTTTTAACTTTGGCATTGTGCAGCATTGGGCCTATAATTTCTGGAGCAACGCTAAACTGGATTATTATCACAGTTGGGTTTTTTATTTTTATGTTTCCAATTCCATACGTCAACACGCTTCTTATGTCGATTTTTCAAATCAAGATAGAAAGAAATGTTTTGGGACGTGTCGGAGCTCTTATGACAGCAATTTTAACTGCAATTACACCGATTGCATATTTGTGTGCAGGGCCGCTTGCTGATTATGTTTTTGAACCACTGATGAATGAAAAAGGCAGAGGCATAGGTCTTATGTTTATTATCTCTGGGATTCTGCTGATTGTCAGTTGTACTCTTATGCGATTGAACAAAACGGTAACAAGCATCGAAACTAGGTTGCCCGATTATCTCGACAACAAATAGCATTTATAAAACTAAAAAAACATTCTGATAAAATCATCGACTGAGTAAACATCAGTTTGCGAAGAAGATAATTTTCGCGGGTTTGAGCAACGAGCGTATTCCTAAAATGTTTCGGTACAGGATAGGTACATCAAATCCCCAAGGATTTGATGTACCAAATCGGTTGCACTTTCGGTGAATTAATGGTAAAAATTTTTGATGGTGGTATGCAGCTTCGCGTTTTGAGAATGTAAATTTCTACTTTACAAATTAATGTTTTTGGTTTATAGTAAGTTAGTTTAAGGAGTTTTTATGCGAGAGGTGTTTATTGCTGGAAACTGGAAAATGAATAAAACCGTAGAAGAGTCGGTTGAGCTTGCACGTGCAGTCGTTGCTGCACTGAAAAGCGGAAAGTTCAAGTATATGATTGCTCCGTCGTTTACTGCGTTGTACGAAGTGGCAAAGGTTGTCAAGGGCTCGAACATTTTGCTTGGGGCTCAAAACCTCGACCCGCACGTTTCAGGGGCTTTTACTGGCGAAGTTTCGCCGACACAGCTTTTGAGTGCTGGTGTTCAAGTTGTGATTTTAGGTCATTCGGAGCGACGCCATATTTTCGGCGAAACGGACGTTGAAATTAACGCAAAGGTTTTGAGTGCCTTGGAACACGGTTTGGAAGTGATTCTTTGCGTCGGTGAAACACTTGATGAACGTGAAGCGGGCAAGGCAGAAGCTATCTGCAAAGCTCAGACGGAAAAAGGCTTGAAAGGTGTGAGTGCCGAGCATATGAAAAAAGTAACTATTGCATACGAGCCTGTGTGGGCAATCGGCACTGGAAAAACCGCAACGCCAGATGATGCCCAAGCAATACACGCCCACATCCGAAAGACTGTCGCCGATTTATACGGCAGTGCAACAGCCGAAGATTTGGTGATTCAGTATGGTGGCTCAATGAAAGGCTCAAACGCAAAGGCGTTGCTTTCAATGCCCGACATTGACGGCGGGCTTATCGGCGGAGCTGCCTTACAAGCCGAAACCTTTGCGGAAATCGCTTTGTGTGAAGTGTAAAAGGCAAAGTCGCCTCACTCTGCCACACTACTGGTCAAAAGACTTTTCCGCATACTTTGCGAATTTGTCTTTGAAGACTAGTTTTATCACACCAGTTGGGCCGTTTCGGTGCTTCGACAAGCTCAAGTCGGTTTCAATGCCGTCGCCGTCTTTTCGTTCGTCTTTGCCGATATTTCTATCGCGGTTCAAAAACATAACGAGGTCGGCATCTTGCTCGATTGCACCGGAGCCACGGATATTTGCAAGCGACGGCTGCTTTCCTTCCGCTTCACGCCCCAACTGCGACAAAGCCACAATCGGGATTTGCAGCTCTCTGGCGAGTGCTTTCAGCGAACGCGAAATTTCAGCCATTTGGTCAAAAGGCTGCAAATGAGGATTGTCTGACGTAATCAACCCGATGTAATCGATAAAAATAATTCTGACCTTTTCAGCCCTTATCAACTGCCGAGTAAGTGCCTTTAAATCGAGCATCTTCATATTTGGCATATCAACGATAAATGCAGGCTTTTCATAAATATTACCTGCTGCATCGGAAAGGCGTGCCAGCTCAGGTGGCGAAAGTCGTCCATTTCGCATATTATTCATCGAAATATTCGCTTCCAAGGCAAAAAGACGCTGCATAATTTGCTCGCGTCCCATTTCAAGAGAAAAAAACGCCGCTGGAATTTTTTCATGCACGGCAATGTGCGAAAACATCGAAAGTGCCAACGCCGTTTTTCCAATACCAGGACGTGCCCCGATAATAATAAGGTCGGAATCCTGAAAGCCACTCGTTAAATCATCTAGCGAAGGAAAACCGCTGGAAATTCCCAAAAGCTGATTCGGGTTTTTTTCGCGTTCTTCAATTTTTGTCAAAACCGCCTGAATCAGTTCTTTGGGCTTGCTGTAAGTCGCCCGCTGCCCAGCTTCGGTTATCACAAAAAGCTTTTGCTGTGCGTCTTCCAAAAGTTCGCTTCCCTTTTTTGAAGGTTCAAAGCAATCAGCATGAAGCTGCGAAGACACATGTACCAAATTTCGCTTAATGCCTGCATCCAAAACAATGTTTGCATAATACTCGATATTTTCAGTGGTCGGCACCAACGATGGCAACGTCGCAATGTACGCTTGTCCGCCAACCTTGTCCAACATTTCTTTTTCACGAAGTTTATCGACTAAAACCAATATATCTGGAGTATTATTCTCGTTAATCAATTCGCGGATCGTTGCGAAAATGATTTGGTGTTGCGAGCTGTAAAAACTCTCTGGAGTCAAAAACGCAATTCTGTCAAAAGCCTCCGCGTCGAGCATCAAGGCACCCAGCACCGCTTTTTCGGCTTCCAAATTTTGTGGCGGAACAACGCCTCGTCCGCTCATCGTATGCACATCAGCCATCAGTGAATTCCTCAAAAAAAAGGCAACCGCACAAACAGAAGTTTATCGGTTGCCTTTGGTGTTTTAAAAGCTTAACAAAAAATCGTTTTCAGATTAATTTTCAGCACCTACAGCTTCGGTCTGTTCTGAGCTTGCGTTTGCACTTCCATCAGAGTCAGCGTTCGCTTCTGCGTTCTCAGCTTTTTTACCGTGCGATTTTTTTCCGCTTGCCTTCGCTTCAACTTCTGGCAACTTTGCCTCGACAGTTAGCGGCAACTTTGCCACTGCACTTTCATAAAGCTTAATCGAAATTTCGAACTTGCCAGCCATCTTGATAGTACTACCAGGCACTTCAATACGCTTTCGCTCAATCTCAAAGCCTTGTTTTGCAAGCTCATCCGCAAGTGTTTGAGCAGTAACCGAACCATACAATTTGCCGTTCGGTCCTGCAGGCACAGAGATCAAAATCGCCAAACCTTCAATTCGCTCTTTCAAGCTCTTTGCATTTTCGCGTTTTGCAGCCTTGCGAGCTTCAATTTGGTCACGGATACTTTCAAAATACGCAACGGCTTCTTTGCTGTACGGCATCGCAAGCCCTCGCGGCAACAAATAGTTGCGTGCATATCCGTTTGCAACTTCCTTCACATCACCTTCTTCACCGAGGTGCTTAACGTCTTCATTTAAAATAACCTTCATACAAACTCCTATCAATTTTACAACGTTTACAACGTCAATGCTTTTCCAATGGAGTCGGAAAAGTCTATGAGGGGCTGGTTGACACATAGCTCAATCACGGTCAACCCCTGTTCCTCATTAAAATACACAATTTACCGAAAAGTCTACTCGTTCGAAACATACGGCAAAAGAGCCAACGCCCTTGCACGCTTAATTTCGAGAGCCAGCTTTCGCTGGTGTTTTGCACAAGTGCCAGTAATGCGACGCGGCAAAATCTTTCCGCGCTCGGTGATAAATCTGCGAAGTGCATCCGCATCCTTGTAATCGATTTTTATCTTTTGCGAGCAAAAGCGGCACACGCGTTTTCGATAAAAGCCGCGAGCTTTGTGATTGCTTTTTTCTTCGCCCTCTCGAATGTTTTCAGCCATATTCGCATCAACATCCATTCCGACCATTGATTCTGTGTCAACATTTTCGTTCAAATCCGACATATTTTTCTCCTATTTTTACATTTTGGTTTCCGAAAGCTGGACTAAAAAGGAATATTGTCCAATTCGGCATCATCATATTCACCGCCATAATTTTCAGCCGGCGGCTGCTGCTTTTGATAATTTTGACCGGCATTTTGCGGTCGGCTTTGATAGTTTGAGCGACCTTGATAATTGCCGCCGTTCTGACTTGAGCCTGAATATCCAGAGCTTCCAGCATTTCCTGCACTCACTGAAGCACCGCCGGGATTGCCGCCAACCAACTGCAAATTTGTTGCAATGATTTCAACCTTTGAACGCGACTGTCCATCCTGCTCCCAGCGATTTTGACGAAGCTCGCCTTCGACACAAACCTGCTTGCCTTTCACCAGATACTGGTTCAGAGTTTCGCCCATTCTGCCCCACAGAACGATATCAAAAAAACTCGCCTCATCTTCCCATGTTTCGCCGTTTTTTCGTCTTCGGTTGACCGCAATCGAAAAAGTGCAAACAGGGATACCGCTTCCCGTGTACTTAAGCTCGGCATCTCTGGTTAAGCGTCCTACCAAAATTACGCGGTTAATGTCTGCCATGTGAAATTAGTCCTCAAGTTTAATGAATAACGACGTCAGCAGTGCTTCAACCAACTTGAGGCGTTTTGTCGCTTCATTAATCCGCGAAGGGTCTGCTTCAAGGTTAAACAAAACATAACGCCCCTTTTCTTTTTTGCGGATTGGGTATGCGAGCGTCCTGTCACCGAACTGGTCTTCGCTCAAAATTTTAATGCCAAATTCATCGAAAATAGCATGTACGGATTCCGAGGCTGGTTTGTAGACGTCTTCATCGACGTTGAAAACAGCCATAAATTCATATTTTCTCATGTATTCCTCCTATGGACATAAGTCTCCGCGTTTCCTTGTGGAACACAAAACGGAGCAGTGAGAATTTCGAGCAGTATACACCAAAACAAAAAAACTGTCAAGCCTGTAAATAAATTTTGCTTGAAAATCAATTTTTGAACCTAGAGTTTGTATGAAGGCGTCTCAAAATACGCTTTGAATTTTGAGACGCTTTCAACCTCAGTTTTGGGCTATGCCCAAAACTGTCCGCGAACGCAAACGCCGTTGGGCTTTTGTACACCGCCGTCCCTGGTGGCACGGATGCCGCTGGTTATAAGCCCCGCGATGTTTGCGTCAGCAAACTCGAGGTTTAACATCGTACAAGGATGTACGATGTTAAACGAGCGTATTCCTAAAAAGTACTGGAACAGGATGGCAACCGTTCGGTTGCCCGTGAGTTGCACATTCGGTGAATCGAACGTAAACGGCAGATTGATGTTTTCGCAGTTGGTGATTTTAAATGTGGTTTTTGAAGGGCGAAATTTCAACTTGATGCCGCTTCGCAAGCTAAGCTCGGAAACGGCATCTAATTGCTTAACGAAGAAAATCGTGCGGTTTACAATTTTGCGTCATCAACGGCATCAAGCCATTTTTCGCATTCGGGTGCAACCGACGCAATGCAGCCTTCTTCAAAGGGATTTTTCAAGTTGGCAAGTTTGAGAAGTGCCAAGAAAGGCAGGCTTCCGCCTGCTTTGCACAAACGCAAATAATCTTCCCAGGCGGTTTTTCTGTCCTTGTTTGCTTTTACCCAAAACTGCAACGCGCACACTTGTGCAAGCGTGTAGTCAATGTAATAAAACGGCGTTGAAAAAATATGACTTTGTCTCATCCAAAAACCGCCACGCTCCAGATAATCGTTGCCAGCATAGTCAATCGACGGACGATATTTCTTTTCGATAACGCGCCATTGTGCTTTACGCTCTGCAGGTGTTGCTTCTGGGTTTTCATATACCCAATGCTGGAATTCATCGACAGACGCACCATAAGGCAAAAACGACAACGCACCTGATAAATGAGTAAACTTAAACTTTTCCGTTTGATGCTTAAAGAAAAGCTCCATCCACGGCCACGTCAAAAATTCCATACTCATCGAGTGAATTTCGGCAGCTTCAAGTGTCGGCCAGCCATATTCCAAAAGACGGGCATCACGACTTTCATAAGCTTGGAATGCGTGTCCTGCTTCGTGGGTCATTACTTCCACGTCGTGCTGCGTTTTGTTAAAGTTTGCAAAAATAAACGGCACCTTGTACAAAGGGAAGCCCGTGCAGTATCCGCCGCCCGCCTTTCCCTTTGTGGAAAGTAAATCCATCAAGCCGTATTTTGTCATCATCGTAAAAAATTCGTTTGTTTCGGGCGAAAGCTCGGCGTACATTTTTTTCGCCTGCTCGATTATCCAATCGGGGTCGCCTTGCGGTACAGCATTACCCGTCAAGTACTGAAGTCCAGAATCGTAAAAATACATCTTGTCGAGCTTCAACCGCTTTGCTTGGCGTTTCTTTAATTTTTCGGAAATAGGCACAATGAGTTCGTAAATTTGCTTTCGATATTTTGCTGTCATTTCCGCATTGTATTCGGTTCTGCCCAAGCGGTCATAGCCCAGCTGCACAAAATTTTTATAACCAAGCTTACGAGCAATTTTTGTGCGAACCTTTACCAGCTCGTCATAAATTGAATCAAGCTCGGCTTCGTGTTCGGCAAAAAAGCCGTAAGACGCTGTGGCGGCAGCTTTTCGAACTTCGCGGTCAGTGGATTGCGTATAAGGGCCTAATTGCGAGAGGGTGAGTTTTTCACCTTGGAATTCGATTTGAGCCGACGCAATAAGTTTGCCATATTTACTGGTAAGTTTATTTTCGGTTTGCAAATCTTCCATAATTTCAGGCTTAAACACCTTAAGCTCCAAATCGGTTAAATCAAAAATCTGTTTACCAAACTCCGCTTCAAGCTCTTTACGGAATTTAGATTTAACCATCGCAGCACTAAATTCGTTTGAGAACTTGCTTATTTGCGGACCAGCTTCATCATAAAAGTCGTTTTCCTTGTCATAAAATTCATCCTCAGTGTTAATCGTGTGCCTAACCGAGGCAAGTGACGACATAGTAGAAACTTCACGGCTGATATTTTGCACTTCGTCAATCGCTTCAATTTGCTCAGCAACAGACGACGCAGCATTAAACTTTTTTAACGCTGCACTGAAACCAGCTTCAACAGCCTTGAGGTCAACTCGTTTATAAGGCATATCCTTAAACGATACAAGTGGCAATGTTTTTGCTTTATTGTTACTCATACGTACTCCCTAATACTGTAATATGTTCCAATATAATGAAAGATTTACGATATGTCAATACTTTATTTTCGCTTGACTATTTTTGCTGCTTCGTTTACAATCCCAAATAAAATATAAACGGAAATTAACACAAAAAATAATTTCTGAAAGCGAGAAATATATGTTAAGAAAATTTACTTCAGAATCGGTTGGTGAAGGACACCCAGATAAACTTTGCGATAAAATTGCAGATAGTATTTTGGACGCTTGTTTGCGAGATGACCCGCACAGTCGAGTTGCCTGTGAAGTGTTTGCTTCAACGGGTTTGATTTTGGTTGGCGGAGAAATCACGACTGAAACGTTTATCGACACACAAGCAATTGCACGTCAAGTTGCTGGAGACATCGGTTACACCAAAGCAGAATATGGTTTGGACTGTGACTCGATGGCTGTTATCAACGTAATCCGCGAGCAGTCGCCTGATATTGCCCAGGGCGTTGATGGGCGAGGCTTAAAAGAATACGAAGGTGCGACAGGTGCAGGCGACCAAGGAATTATGTATGGCTTTGCATGCGATGAAACACCTGAGCTTATGCCAGCACCAGTTATGTATGCCCACAAGATTTTGCGTCAAGCCGAAAAGTTACGAAAGACGGAAGTTACATGGCTGCGTCCAGATGCAAAGTCACAAGTAACTGTTGAGTACGACGGATTTAAGCCAGTGCGTATCGACTCGGTTGTTGTTTCGCATCAGCATGCACCAGAAGTCAGTATGAAACAGATTGACGAATTGTTGCGTGAAAGCGTTATTAATGAAGCACTCAAAGACACTGGGCTTTTGGATGCTAAAACAAAATACTTTATCAATCCGACAGGACGCTTTGTAACAGGTGGTCCGCAAGGTGATACTGGACTCACTGGACGCAAAATTATTGTAGACACATACGGCGGTATGAGCCGTCACGGAGGCGGTGCTTTTTCAGGAAAAGACCCGACGAAAGTTGACCGCTCTGCAAGCTATATGGCTCGTTACGTCGCGAAAAATATTGTTGCCGCAAAATTGGCAAACCGCTGTGAAGTGCAACTCGCATACGCAATCGGAGTGCCATTTCCAGTTTCAGTTAGCGTCGAAACATTCGGAACAGCCGCCGTCAACGAAGAAGCAATCGTAAAAGCAATCTCGGAAGTTTTTGACCTTTCACCAGCAGGGATTATAAAAACGCTCGACTTACTTAAACCGATTTACGCTCAAACTACAAACTACGGACACTTCGGGCGAGACGGCTTCACTTGGGAGCGAACCGACAAGGTTGCACAATTACAGAAAGCGGTAAAATAACCGCCGCTTAGAGAGAAGTTTACGCCGCAAGCACTAAACTTCTCTCGCCTACCTTTCCACTGCGATAACAAAAAAACTGCAACATTTATGTTGCAGAATTGTCTATTCGCTTTTTTCAACGCTTACCAATTTTTTCATCACGCGGTTAAATTCGGTGAGACGTTTTTTTACGGCAGTGCAAATTTCTTCTGTACTGCGTTCTGTAAACAAAGCCACAACATCGTCAATTTTTTTTGCCGCATAAATATTAAACGTCCCGTCCTTAATTGCTTGGAGAACTTCATCTGGCAAAAATAAATCCTGAACATTTGCTTCTGGAATAACAACGCCTTGTGTGCCAGTGTATCCGATAATTTTACAGGCGTTAAAAAAACCGGCAATCTTTTCGCTAACTCCGCCGATAGGTTGAACATCTCCGAGCTGATTTAAACTTCCAGTAACTGCAAGGTCTTGACGAATCGGAATTTCTGCAATCGAAGAAAGCAATACCAAAAATTCTGCACAAGAAGCTGAGTCGCCTTCAACCATTCCGTACGACTGTTCAAAACACACGGAAGCATCAACGGAAAGTTTTGTGTCACGTGCATAAGTATTTTTTAAAAGCGACGAAATAATCAAATGAGCCTTGTCATAAATTTCACCAGAAAAGCCAACCTCCGTTTCAATATTTATAACGCCCATTTCACCAGGAGAACTTTGTGCGGTAATTACTTCTGGGACACCGAACGAAAAATATCCGCGATCCTGCACTGCAAGTCCATTCACACTTCCAATCTTTTTTCCTGCAACCGTCAAAAACAAAATACCACATCGTAACTCTTCGAGATATTCCTGCTCAGGCAGCGAAGAAAAAAAACGCACACGTTCAAGCGTTTGCGAAATTATCGCGTCATTGATTGTCTTTGCTTCACTTTCATTTGCAATCAGCGATGCCTGCAAAATAACATCCGCAATTTTTGCAAACTGCGTCGAAATAAATTTGCGTGAACCTGCGAGCTTGCATGCGTACGCCAACAAACTTGCATAACCCGAGTTATCAATTTTTTTTACTGCATAACTTTTTACCATTCGCTCAACAAGAGAAATAAAAGCCGCTTCATTTTTTTCTGAGCGAACCATTACGGGCGAAAATTCCGCACAGATTTTAAACAGCTTTGAAAAGTCTGCATCGCTTTGATAAATCACATCATAGGTATCTTCATCGCCAATTAAAATAACTTTGAAGTTCGCAGGAATTGCAACTGGTTTAAAAATACTCGAAGGATTATTACTGCTCGGCGAAATTTGAATTTCGATCTTTCCCGATTGCAAAACTCGTTTCAAATAAAAATAACTATCCTCGTCTGCGATTAAATCACTAAAGCGTAAAACTAAATAACCGCCAAATGCTTTATGCACGGCACCAGCAGAAATTCTCATGTGTGCATCGATAACGCCGAGGTCATTTGCTGATGAACTTTCGATTGTGCCGAAAAGATTTGAAAACGTCGGTAAGTTTTCAGTGATAAGATAATCTTTGTCGGCAGAATTTTCACACACTACATTTATATCGTACTTAGATAAAAATTGTTTCTTCTGATTTGCATTTTTAAAATTACGAGTGAAAGAATATATTTTGTTTTGCAAGTCAGATGTTACCGCGGTCAAAAAAAAGTTTATCTTGCTGCAATATTCTTTTGCATTTATTTTAAATTTTTTTTCAAATGTTTTTCCCAATTCAAAAAGTGGTTTTAAATTATCGTTAATAATCGGTTTAACTGAATTAAACAGAAATGCTTCCAATTTTTGTTTTGTATTTTCCTGATTTGTTTTTATTGAATCGAATAACTCATTCATTGATTCAACGCATAGATAATAATTTTCTTTTATCGTTGCAAAATCTTTTTTGGTAATTACTTTTTGCTCAGCAAGATCCTGCAATTCCAAAAAGCTAGCTTCCTTGCCGTTCACAATCGGGTTTAAATCAAAACCGTTCGATGTACCTTCCTGCTTAATTTGCACAAACTTAAATCCAGCTTCTTTTGTTTTTAACTCAAAGCTCATTAGTAATTCTGTTTCATGTGCATTACCTTCGTTGATGATTCGATTCGCTCCAGTGAGATAACTTTCAGAACGAACGAGTGCAGCTCCACTTGAAACAATTTTCGCAATCGCCTGTTTCAGTTTTGTTTTAAATGCAACACCTTCACCACCAGGAAAAAAAAGAGCATCAGGCTCAAGCTGTTTTTTAAAATTATACACATAAGCAATATCGGTCAACTCACTGTAATTCGGTTTTAATTTTTTTGCAAGTTCGGTAATTGTCGTGCGTCGTCCTGTACCAGAATTTCCCATCACAAAAATATTAAACCCAGGTGCATTCAGCTTCAGTCCCATGTTAATTGCATCAACCGCACGCTGCTGTCCAATAATTTCAGATTCAACTTTTATTTTTTTTATTTTTTCAATATGTGATGGGGAAAAACCAAACTCGGCTTCTTTAAAATCAATCTTTCGCATTCCGTCTTCACCTTTCGGATGAGTCTAGCATAAATTATCTAAAAATGCAACCAAGCAAAATTTAGTTTTTTATTTCTGCATCCGAAAGGCGTTTAAATTCAAAACCTTGCTGTATAATTTCTGCATGCATTTCACTCAAAAGGACGGCAAGCTCTGGCGTAAAAATATGTCCGATTAAAATTGCCTTTCCGTGTTCACGTGCATATTGCAAACCTCTTTCAAGCTGACGACGCATATCCGCAATTGCTTTTGAATTATCCAAAAAAATATTACGCTCAAAAATATTCATATTTAATTCACGTGCAACTTTCGGAACAACAGTATTCGGATTTGTTCGCGAGTCCAAAAAGAAAATTTGCTTTTCCTTAACCGCTTGCAAAAATGCACGCGTCAAAGTTTCATCGCCAGTAATCAACGAGCCTTCATGATTATTCATTCCAGCAAGCGGTGCAAGTTCGTCAATGTTGTTGCACACAACTTTGTATGCTTGCTCAGGCGACATACCACTCAATATTGCTTGCGGCCCTGGATCAAGATTTTTGTTCAACGCTTGCATCGGTTGATGCAAAATAGCGTCAAAGCCTACAGCCCGTATTTTTGCGGCAGCTTCTTTTGAATGAGGCAAGCCAGGCAGCACCGCAATCGTGCATGGAAACGGCAACGCCAAAAACTTTTCAAGCTGCGATATATTATGCCCTGCATCATCAAACACAAAAAAAAGTGTTCCAGCTTTTTTAACTATCTCACTTGTCTCATGCGATGCGGGTTCAACTTTTGCAACAGAAGGTTTTACATCTGCCAGCGGTTTTGTTTTATGCGACACATCTTGCTCCGCCTTCGCTGTGTGCGGACGCGACGGCTGCGTTGTATTATTTACGCTTTGAGTTTTTTTATTTTGCGTTTCAGTATTCTTTAGTTGAGGCTTTTTATTTTGCACTTCAGTATTTTCTGTTTGAGTTTTTTTGTTATTCAAAGCATGAGTATCATCAGCATTTTTATCCGAAGATGTTTTTTGCATTTCGGCTGATGCTGAAATTTGTTCAGCATCGAGTTTCGGCTCTTCATAAGAATGAATATTCGTTTGCTTATTTATCGCAGCCGAAATATTTGGAACAAGCAAAAAAGAAGCAAACAATAAAAAAGCACATGCCGAAAAAATCCCTAGTGCAATTAAAAAATATGTTTTCTTTATATTGCGTTTTGAAGTTCGTCGCTTAACATATTTTTGCTTTTTTGTATTTTTCATTTTGAGTACATTTCCAAAATGAATTACGCACTACAACACAATTCTATCGTTGTCGCTGCGTTTCACTTTCTTTTCTTTTTCCAACAAATTCAAAATCGGAATGATGTATTTTCGCGAAAGCTCGGTACGCTCACGTGCTTCGGAAATCGTAATGACATCACCACTTTTTTTGCCTGCCATAATTTTCGCACAAACTGCATTGTACACATCTTTGTGGAAATACAAAAAATTTTCCAGCAGAATCAACTTATCAAGCAGTACTAAATCGCGCACTTCTTTTTTTGCTTGCGGAACTTGCAACTTGTCAACTTCAATTCCAACAGTGCCAGCTTTTAGTGCAAGTGCTAAAATTTTTTGTGCATTCGCTGAAAGAGTTTGTGAATTTTTCCCTCTGAGTAAATATCTATGTGCATTTTTTTCAAGTTTGTTTTGCGAACACAAAAGCTGCAAGATATCTGTTTTTAATTTCAACGGAAGCGGAATATCAATTTCCTCGGCGGTAAATCCAACTTGTGATTTTTCTGCAAGCTTTAAAATAATTTTTTGCCACCCTTCAAAATTATTTTTCGCACAATAATAATTTCCAACTTGCACAATTTCGTTTTTATCTGAAACCAATGCGTCTGTGTTCGCTTTGTCCCTTTCCAAAAAGCCTTCACTTTTAAACTGAAAACTTTGCCAAGACGGTAACTCAACATTGCTATACACTTCAAAAGCTTTTTTGAATTGGGCTTTGCTATAAGTGTCAAATACCGCAAGGATGCGACAAGCTGCAACAATCGCACTTCCGCCGTGCCGAATTAAAACCGCAGTTTGATTCCAAGTGCAAGCAATCGCTTCGTTGAGAGAGAGTCGCCCCAAACTATGATCGATTGCATTGAGATGTAGCGTCCCGATTGCATGCGTTGTGCCAAGTGCTATTTCCAGCTCACTGTGATTTTTGAATGTGTTGATTTGTCCTTCATTATAAAAAAATTCGTCAACGCGAACCAACAACTGTGAGCCTTGAAAAACTGGTGCAGAAATATTTTTAGTTAAAAGCATGCCGCGCTTCACTTCAACCTTGTCATTCAATTTTAAGTTCAATGCAGTTCGTGAACCAGCATCAATTCGCTCTAAATCCTGATGATGTGACTGAATATTTTTTACGCGGCACGGAATATTCCCAGGATACAATGCGAGTTCATCGCCTGTTACAATTCCCGCACCTCGAAGCGTACCAGTAATTGTTATCCCGATTCCCTTTAACGTAAAAACTCTATCAATGTACAAAAAAGTTTTATCGACTATTTTTCGGTTTGAGCTTTTTACCAACGAGGTGATTGCTTTTTTTAATTCATCAATTCCAACACCTGTAACAGAAGACACTTCAGTCATCGGAGGCACTCTTCCTAAAATTTGCAAACAACCTAGTTTAATTTCCTCACGCAAAAGCGACAACGTTTCAGAATCCACCAAGTCGACTTTTGTGATAACAACAAGGATTGCATTAACGTGCATCGATTTTAAAACGCGCAAGTGGTCAGTTGTCATTTGCATCCAGCCATCGTCGGCAGCAATGACCAGCAAAGCGGCATCAAGCCCCCAAGTACCTGCAACCATATTGCGGATAAAGCGTTCGTGCCCAGGCACATCAACAATACCGATAGTTCCCACTTCGGGATCTTGCAACGACGCAAACCCGAGCTCGATTGTCATACCACGTTTTTTTTCTTCTGGTAAGTGCGTCGTTTCAATTCCAGTTAATCGTGTAATCAAAGACGTCTTGCCATGATCGACATGACCTGCAGTTCCCAAAATGTATGCCATATATTTTCCTATTCATTATCTTAAACGGTGATGTTCTGCAAGGCATTTATCACATATTCATCATCGCTTTTATCAATGCTAACTGGATGTATAATCAGAGAGCTATTTTCAACAATCGCAATTATCGGACGCGGTAAATTCCGCAAAGCTTCCTTTATCTCTTTTGCCTTTCGCGTAATTTGCACTGCATACGTCGGAAACGTAATATCAGGCGTGCTTCCGCCTCCCAACGAAAAGCGTGCTTCAACAACCGAAACAGCGTCAGCAAATTTTTCTTTGAGTGCAGCTTCAATTTCGCGACAACGCTCCTCGATGATTTTGACATCCTGCTGCAAAGCATTTTTTGCAACCGACTTTTCGCCATTGAGATAACGCACCAAACAAACCTGCATCAGACTTGCTACCGCCCGCCCCACTCTATAAGTTCTCATCAACTGATGAGTCGAGATTTTTTTGATAAGCGTTTTTTTACCAGTAATCCATCCAGCTTGCGGACCACCGAAAATCTTGTCGCCCGAAAAACAAACGACATCGGCACCGCTTTTAATAATTTCACGCAAGCTATCTTCTTCTTCGATGTGCAAATCAAAATTTCCAGAGCCTTGGTCAACTGCAAAAATTATATTTTCGGGCAGTGCTTTTTTTATTTCGGCAAATGTCGGAAATTTTGTAAACCCGCGAATGCGGTAATTCGAGCAATGAACCGCCAGCACCATTGCAGTATTTTCAGTGATTGCGTTTGTTATGTCAGCAAGCGTGGTAATATTCGTAGTGCCGACTTCGACCAGCTTGCAGCCCGCCGCACTTAAAATTTCTGGAATGCGAAAGCCACCACCGATTTGCACCTGCTGACCGCGCGACACAATAACTTCTTTGCCATCCGCCAACGCCTTCAAAAGCAAAAACACAGCGGCCGCGTTGTTGTTTACAATCACCGAATCTTCCGTTCCTAAAAGCGTAGAAAGCGACGCATTCAAAAACTCGAACCGCTTGCCTCGTTTTCCGCCAGTTAAATCAAGCTCGATGCTTGAATACTCGCTTGCAATCTTTTCCGCTTCGAGCCATGCACCTTTCGGCAACGGACTTCGTCCGAGATTTGTGTGCAGAATAACACCCGTTGCATTTACCACGCTCGTGATTAAACTTCGCACAATCGGACGGCATTGCTTTTCGACAAACTCCGCACAAGTTTCAATTGAAGGCACCTCATACGCAGCATCTTTGTGCAGCTCCTCACGCAAAGATTGCAAAAAAACATCGGCTTCCTTCGCAACGGTAATCCGTCCAATCTTCGACGCAAGCTCAACTAAAACTTTTTCGGAAAGTAACTTTTCCAGCTGTGGGATTTGTGCAAATTTATTCATACGATACAAAACGGAAGAGGCAGGAATCGAACCTGCCCATGCAAATTGTGCAAACAACGGTTTTGAAGACCGTGAGGGCCACCAGACCCCATCAACTTCCGAAAGTATTCTATATCAATATCAAACTTTTGTCAAGAACACAAAGAAATATTTTCACAAGAAATAAATATCAAACTTTCACAATAAATAATTATCTCCATTCACCGAATGCTTATCCACAGGACAAATTAAAATCCGCCAAGCGGATTTTAATTTGTCCAT
>CALAEM010000067.1 GCA_937890985.1 uncultured Treponema sp.
TAAAAAGCCGTGTCGACGTTTTTGCTCCGCAAAAACTCGAAGTTCAAAAATTGGCGCAGGACGCCAATTTTTGAACCGCATCCTTGGACGCAATCCATTTACGCCACGAATAGCGGTGTACAAAAGCCATGCCGAGTTTTTGAAAAGGCTCCCCTGATGAAGGTCGGGGGCGTGGATGCAAGCTTTCTACCGCACTAAACACCGAAGCTAAAAAAACCGCTGGCAATCATTTAAAAGATTCGAAATTTAATTTTTTCTCTAATTTTAGGTATTGCAAATTATTTTATTTTGTGATATAATACAGTGGTAGTAGTAGTGCTGGGCGGATGACGGCATTACGATGCTTCCCGAAGGAGAAAAAAGTGAAAAAAAAAGTGTTGTTTGTCACCTTAATAATTTTATTAGGTGTCGTGTCATGTGCATCAAATGCAAAAGCGGAGAATAAAGAATTCTTCTACACGCTAAGCAAAGATGAATTAGGTTTTTTTATGGATATCCATAAAAAGTTGGTGCAATGGGAAGCTGGAGAGACTGAAGTTTCAGATAAAAACTTTTCGAAGTTATACGAAATGCAAATCGGAAAAGAAACTTTGACATCGATGCTCATTGAAAATTTTTTAAGAAATACAACAAATAAAGATATTCAGCAGCAAACCAAAAACTATATTCAAAAAAATAAATTGAATGATAAGCCGTTTGAAAAAGCTTTATTGAAAAAGTATGAGGCAACTCCTATAGAATATGAGTTCAATGGGAAAAAAGTAATTCGATATTCATATAATGGTAAAGAGTTTGATGAGAACATAAACTTATTTGATCTTAGTGAAGTGCATCCTTTTAACGATGAGTTTGGTGTCCTATTTTTTACTGGCATTGATTGGACTAGTTTAAAACTGACTTCAAAGAAACCAGATAAAACTAAAAAAGACAAAGAATTAACTTTACTCGCAGGCGGTAACACACATTCCATCAAGATAAAATTCGAAGAAATTGATAATGCAAAAATTAATTCTGTAGCTGACTTGAAAGCTCTTAATCGTGTCAAGAATATTGCAAGTAACCACAAAGATAACTGGACATTTATGGAGTTAGACAAAGTTGGCATTTTGGAAAATTGCGGAGTTGATAATTATTGTATTGGTTACGGAATAGGTTCAGATGCCTATGTTTCAGAAATTGCTGCTGGCGACTTTATCGTATGTATGTACAAAAAAAGCACAAATAAAGTGTACTTAGTACATACTTACATGAATTTTTCTAAAATCAATATCAATTACGAAATAAGGAACAGACTGTATAATTACATTCTTTTGCTCTCTTTATTTTGCTTTTGCAATTAAATAGTGGTGATTTGAAGAATATTGCATTTTCTGACATGCATCCGCATATGTCGGAAAAAAGCTATTGCTATTTCGGAAGTAAAGCTTGAGAAATGGCAAACAATCTGCAACGTTTGCGAAAACTTATGTTGAAAACCGTGCAGGAATGCATGGTTTTCATACAAACTCGACAGGTTAATGAGACACGCTATTTCAGTGCCGAAACTAACAGTTCGTTTTCTTTATCCGTATCAACGATGACAAACACGTTCTTTTCCTTTGAGTCGACATAGATAAATTTATTTTTGAGGTCTTCTGCTTCTCTTCCATTTTTTATTTGGCAATCCTTATGCCTCCATAAATTGACAAAATCGTTTTTTGTGAAAATTCTGGATTGTATTCCCCAATGGTTGTCGGCGTGTCCGACTTCGGTGTGTCCTACAATTTGCGTGTAGCCTAAAATTGCGTCCTGTACTAATGAAAAAGGGCGAACCCACAAACAGCCTTCAGTAACACTGTTACCAGTCGGACTATCGCTATTATGCAAAAAATATTCGAACTGCTTATTTCGGAAAGCTTTTGTAACATCTTCTATTTTCCAATTTAACACCGATAAAGGTTTTTTATTTTTGTCAAAGCCCAAAGGTGAAAGCATCCAGCTTTCAGTCAATCCTGCGTGACTTACCAAATACGATTTACTCTCAAAAAGAATATCAAATGCAAAATAGTTTGCTTCAAAAAAAAGTCTGATGTCATCTTCGTATTCGGTTTGGTGTCCACTACAACGTCTACCCGTTAAATACGAGATGTCATGATTGCCAAAAAGTAGTGTTAGTTTATTTTTGAATTTACCTTGTTGTAGCTCAAGTAGCTTTGATAGAACTTCCTTTTGCTGTACCCACGTATTGTAACGACTGTCAACGTAATCACCAGTGCATACAATTTTATCAACACTTGCACCATGCTTTTCAATTATTTTTAGCGGAATTTCACTTCCGTGAACATCACCAACAACTAAAAGTTTCATATATTTTCCTTAATGTGCTAATTTTACGAATCAAAAAAAATCAATTCGTTTTGAAATTTTTATGGCGTATTATTTTTTCCAAAATTCAAAACTTTTTTGCATAAAACTTTTCACGTCTGTATCATATAAAAGATTAAGCTTTTCAAAATCTAAATCTTGCTTCTTTGCGTTGGAAAAAATTGTGCCATCTTTCATGAGAATTATTCTATCTGCGGTTTGCAAAGCAAAATTTATGTCGTGAAACACTGTAAGCACAGAACATTTTTTTTCCTGGCTTAAATACACAAGCTGTTCGCTTAATTCTATTTGTGCTTTTAAATCCAAATGACTTGTCGGTTCATCCAAAAAAACAACAGGAGTGTCTTGTGCAAGTGCTTGAGCGAAAAAAACTTTTTGCAGCTGCCCAGACGATAGCTCGGTTAAGTAGCACTGACGCAAATGCCAGATATTGCACTGATGCAAAACTTCATTTACTTTTTCATAATCTATTTTTGAAAACGCTTCCGATAAAAATCGTTGCTGAGTTTTAGCATATAATGCAAGCAAAACCGTTTGAAAAACTGTATATGAAAAATATGCTGCATTCTGACCTGACATCAGCGTTAAAAGTTTTGCAATGTCTTTGCGTTTTTTTGCAAGTATATTTTCTCCGTCAATATAAACCGAGCCGCTCATCACCGGAATTATTTTTGTGCAAGCTTTTAGCAAGGTTGTTTTTCCGCAACCGTTTTGTCCCAACACACACGCTATTTCGCCGCTTGCAACATCAAAAGAAATATCGCGAATAATCGGTTTATCGGAATAGCCTGCCGTTAAATTTTTTACTTCAAGCATTGCTTCTCCGTTTTGAAAAATAAACGGAAGCAAAAAATGGAGCTCCGATGATTGCCGTTACTGCACCGACGGCTAGTTCTCGCGGTGACAAAATAGTTCGTGCAATCAAGTCGCAAATAACCATCAAGATACCGCCAAACAAAAACGACATCGGCAAAACAATTTTATGCTTTGAGCCAAAAAACTTTCGAACTGCGTGCGGAGCTATCAAATCAACAAAGCCGATAATGCCGACAAACGAAACTATAATTCCGATGAGCAAGGAAGAAACAACCAACAATTTTTTCTTGACAGTTTGTGCCTGCACGCCCAAGCTCAACGCACGCTCATCACCAAATGTTAAAATATCAGCTTCTATTGAATGGCTAAACAAAAAAATAAACGCAATAACAGTGCAAGGAAACATAACCTTTAAGCCGTCCCAACCGTGCCACGCAAAATTACCCATTTGCCAAAAAAGCAATTTCCCAAGTTTTTCGGCGTTCAGCGAAACAATAACTGTGAGAATCGCATTTATAAAAAGAGAAAATATCATACCAGTGAGAATTAGCGTGTTATCGGAAAGCGAGCGGTCAACTGTCTGAGCAAATTTCACCACGGCGAACACCGTAATAACCGCACCTAATGAACCAGCAACAGGCAAAGAAACTCGCGAAAATCCCACACCAAAAAAAAGCGTACACGCCGCAAAAAGAGACGCACCAGAAGACACACCGATTGTGTACGCGGACGCAAGTAAGTTTTTTAAACAGCCTTGCATAATAACGCCAGCCATCGCAAACGCACCGCCGCAGATAAAAGCTGTCAGTACTCGCGGAAGTCGTACTCGCAAGATAATCACCGAAAGGCGAGCCATGTCGTCGGATATGTTGCCATTGAAAAAAAGTTTTGACGCAAAAATTTGCAATACTTGAAACGGTGAAACATAAACTGAACCGACACCAATCCCCAATATGATTACCGCAAAAGCAACAATCACCATAGCGGTAATTTTAGTTTTTATTTTGGAACTGGTCATAAAAAATGGGCGTACTCTGAAAGGGGATACGCAATGTATCCCCCACTAAAAATTAAAAAAGATTATTCAAAGCGATTATTTGAAGTATTCGGGATAAATAGCTTTTGCCATCTCTTCGATTCCCTTAATAACATACTGGCAAGGCTGCGAAACGTAATCTGCCGTTACTGCGTACACAGCGTTATTTTTTACAGCTTTCAAAACGTTCCAGCCACTTCGTTTTTTTATTTCCTCGACAGGCTGAGGAGTATAGTTTACAGACGTAATGATGACATCGGGATTTTTTGCCAAAACTTGTTCTGCAGAAATTGATGCCCAGCTATCCAAGTCGGAAAAGGCGTTTTTCGCACCAAGCAATTCAATAATCTCGTTGATAAAAGTATTTTTTCCTGTCGTGTACATATAAGGTGCAGGGCTAATTTCAAAGTACACAGTTTTTTGCTTTTCGGCAGGAATTGTTTTTGCAATTTTTACAAACTTTGCAATTTCCTTTTTCATTGAGTTAACCATTTCATCGCCTTTTTTATGTGCACCCAAAACATCGGCGATAAACATAATATCATCATAGATGCCTTGAATTGAATTGCTTGACGGAATATCCAAAACGCAAATTCCAGCATCGCGAACTGCTTTGTACGGATCAGCTCCGCCAGCTTTTGACATACCAGTTGTAAAAACAACATCTGGATTCAAAGCGATAATCTTTTCCGTGTCAGGCTTCATCATATCGAACGCAGGTAAATCCTTCAAGGTTTCATCCGACTTCGCACTATAAGTGTCCACCGCAATCACCTTGCTGTGCAAGCCCAAACCATCGATAATCTTCAAATTCGAAGGTGCAAACACCGCAACCTTTTCAACTTTTTTCGGTAGCGTAATCGCATTACCAGCTCTGTCGCTAGTAATCGGCACTTCCTTACTTCCAAACGAAAACGCTGGAAGCAACAAACAAGCACTTAAAATAAATGCAAAAATTTTTTTCATAAAGTCCTCCAAAACTTCATTTGGAAAACTATAATCATATTTTAAAAAACTTTCAAGACTCACGTTTTTTTAATCAACCGATTCACCGAAAGTGCAACTCACGGGGGAACTTAAAATCCGCTTGGCGGATTTTAAGTTCCCCATCCTGTGCCAACCGTTTAACAGCATACGTCCTTGTACGCTGTTAAACTCGAGTTTGTACGCTAACTGTGCAAGGTACACAGTTAGCGTACAAACATCGTGAGCTTTTATACCGCGTCCATCCTTGGACG
>CALAEM010000068.1 GCA_937890985.1 uncultured Treponema sp.
CTCTATAAACTTTCGATGTAAGTGTATCATTTACTACAGATATTTTCAATGGCGTTTTTTTTTGCGATATTCTGCAATTACAGGATGGACAAAAAAAATATAAAAAAAGTTTATTTTACCACTTGACTTTTTTTTAAAAATAGCCGATAATGTGAGCAATAAGCGGGGCGTGAGGCGTTGCCGAGTGTAACTGGGTACCACGCAACTAGCGAGGGGGTTTCAACCGAAAAAAGTCCGGACGCAGGACACGGTTCAAATCCTCTCATTTTTTTATTTTGCTTAATTTACCGTCCCATATAAGCCATACCAGCCGTTCTGGAACTGAACGGATACAGTCCCATCTCTATAATATCCAAAAATTTTTTTGATTTCAAAATCCTATGGGTTTTCAAATTCTGATAATTTTTTCCGCATTTTCTTTTACTCTGTTTTGTTTTTGTGTTTTATAACGCTACGACATCATATACATACAATAAGCGGTTGATGCCGCAACCCCTGCCTTAAATACTTGTAAAGAAAAATCACCAGCTAAATACGCCTGCAATTCTGTCTCGTACCTACGACGTGCAAGGTCTTCGTCCCAAGAATAATTACCATGGAAATTATCATCTAGCATCTTTTTCACTGTTTCACGATATTCTTTATAGGTAAAATCTTTTTCACTTGCCATTTTCTTTATCCGATTGCAATCATACGCTCTTGGGGAAAATTTTCAAAAAATAACTTATATATCCACCGTTTTGTAAAAATATTTGCATTTGCCTCATCATCTTTTTCTGCATATTTTATAAATTTTATTTCTTTAGTCTCTTTATTAAATTCAATTTTACCGGTGAGTTTATGAGATTCAAAGCCATAATCATAAGAAACTTTCGACGGTGTTTCATTTGTTTTTTTGAATTTTGCCCACATTTTCTTTTTTTATTTCCTTTGCCCAATAGTATTTTTTATTCGCCTCGTTATGAGCCTTTTCATAAGTATATCCCCTTTCTCGCATAAGTTCAAGCTCTAGTTTTTCATGATTTAACAATAATATATCATTCTTAGTAAATGTTCCATTTGTTAATCGCTCCCGTTATAAAGCTATCTCTATAAACTTTCGATGTAAGTGTATCATTTACTACAGATATTTTCAATGGCGTTTTTTTTGCGATATTCTGCAATTACAGGATGGACAAAAAAAATATAAAAAAAGCTTATTTCACCACTTGACTTTTTTTGAAAATAGCCGATAATGTAAGAGAAAAGTGGAGTATTTCTGCTTTGTCAGGGAGTTGCGTCTAAGTAGCTTTTAGCAAAGATGGGCGGGGTTCCCTTATTTTTTTTCATTTCAAGAAAAAGTTTCGGCTGTATTCTGTAACTTTCCCATTAAAATCCAACAAGAGCATTTGTATGGGTAGTTTTTCTATCTCCTCTTTTATTATTTCAAACAATCTGGCTTTTTGCTTTTCTGAACTAATTCGAATATATAAAGTTCTAGCTTTTTGTTCGCCACTACCTTTACGGACATGTTTTCTTATCGTTCCTCTCTTTATGGTTTCGATACGCTTTATCTCACCTAACTCATTATCAATAAGCATGTCAGGGCTAGAAGTCAAATCGGAACGAGGCAATAAATACACTTGATACCCTAAATCCGCTAGTCGCTTTGCCACGGCAATCTCGTCGGCGTCGTGGTCTGCATTAACTGCCATTTGCACATAGCCTCCTGCATTGCCTTGATGTATCGATTTATACCCTTTTAACAATTCCGGAAAATACGACTGCATATCAAGCTCTCTTGCCTGTGCCACGATGTCGGCAGTAATACCATACTTTCCCGCCCGCTCTAGCATTGTGTCGGTTAGCTTCCAAAAGCTTTCTTTGTCAAGTGGGTTGCCTCCGAAGCCGTTAGTAAGCGGCGTGGGGTTCTGCGGTTCTGTTATTTTTATTTCTCCAGTTTGCAATTCGTCAGGATAAACCGCCC
>CALAEM010000069.1 GCA_937890985.1 uncultured Treponema sp.
CACACGTAGGACGCATTAAAATCCTTTTCGGATTTTAATGCGTCCCGTGGATAAGTATTCGGTGAACAGAGACGACAAAAGACGAGACGTTACCTCGATAAGAGTTTTATTTACGCGATTTGCAAAAATTTTTCCCTTGAAATATTTTTTGTGAGAGTGTATAATTTTTATTATGGAACTCAAATTTATGCAAAACTCCGCATCACAGAAAATTTCGGCTTTGGAAAAAGAACTGAAGGCTTTGAAAGAAACGCTAAAAGCTGCAAGTGTCGCGTTGGGGACAAAGCTTTTAAGTGCTTCGGAGAATGCAACGCCGCAAAATTATGTGAGCGAAGAACTTTTATCCACGTGGACGAATTGCGTGGAAGAACGAAAAACCTGCACGGAAAATATTTTAAGCATCAAAAATATTCTTGAGCATAAAGAGCATTCGGAAAAGCTGATTCAAGAAACAAAAAAAATGATAAATGCAAAGGATAAAGAAATTCAAAAGCTAAAAGATGCGTTTGCATTGTCCGTTTACCAAAATCACCGTGAGGAGTTTGCTCAGGCTGTGGAGCGTCTGCCTGAAATTTCAAAGCTGGAAGAGCATATTGCAAATGAGCGTACGAAGATTGACGGTTTGTCATCTGAAAAGTCACAAAAAGGCGGATTTTTTGATAAGTTGATGCCGAGTGTAAAAACGCTTGTTGCAAAACGCAAAATGAGTTCCGCGGAAAATAAACTAAAAAAGTTGGTTCAAGAACAATCTGGGCAACTTTTTTCCGATGAGGATTTTGAAAATTTATATGCAATGGCGGATGAATTGCCACCTGATTTGCAAACTCATATATCGAGTTTAAAAGTGGCAGTTGAATCGCGCGAGGCGGCTTTGTCGAAAAAGGCTGAACTTGAAAACGATGTAAAAACCGCCGACGAAAAATTAACTTCGCTGGATGCTCTTACCGATTCTAAAAAGCAAATAAAAACCTTGATGCAGCAAATAGATAAACTTGATGCAAAGATTGAAAACACAGCTCTTTGCTGTTGTGAAAATTACGTGAATCGTTTTTTTACCGCTGACGGTGACAATGTGGATGCCGAACAGTCTGACAGTGCATACAAAAATGCTATCGATGAAATTGGGCAGTTGCGTCGCAAGTGCGTTAATGCGGACATTTTTTTGGAAGTGGCAAAATGCGAAAGCGAAATTGAGCTTCTAAACGGAAAAATAAAGCATAACATTAACCGCATCGACAACAATAAAGCTCAAATTGCACGTTTAACCAATGAGATTGACACGAATGAGCAGGCAAATGAAGAGTTGCAGCTTTCCATTTCGGATTTCAATGCGAAAATTGATGCACTGAAACAGAAGTGCAAAGAAGAGTAATAGCTCAATCAAAGCGCGTTTGTAACTAGAAACTTCAAAGTTTGTTAAAGGCTAAAATGAAAAAGATTTTATCCGCAGTTTTTTTGCTTTCGATTTTTCTTGGCATAGCATATCCTGAGCGTGTCGGTTTTGGGACTTATGATTTTACTATCGACTTACCAGAAGGCTTTAAGTTGACGAATTCAAATAACAAAGACCGCTTTATGTTTTCGTCTTTGCTACTTCCGTGTAAACTGCAAATTTCGTTTGATGCGAAAACTAAGTTTGCAGGCACAACTCAAGCGGCTGACAACATAAGTTCGCAGCTTCGGGCAACACGCAAAGACCTTGAATTTTTGTGGTGCGAAAAACGAGGACTTTTTTCAACAATTACTTTTTCGCTCGATGATGGATATTTAGGTTGGGTGATGGTTTTGGAATTACAAAATGCATGGCTTACGTTAACTGGCTTTTCAAAAAAAACTGACGCGAAGTTGTGTGAGGCTATGATTATTTCGGCTTTTGATTCTGTTACTATTTCACAAGGCTCGTATTATGTGCCAGGGCCTGTTACCGCCTGTCTTTATCCGCGTCAAGCTGCCGAGAAAAAAACGGTAATATTTGACGGAAGCACATTGTCCTTTTTTGCAGACAAAATTGACCAAGAGGCAAACAAAAGTGTCGTTGACCGCGAGTTTGAACTTTTGACGCATTACTTGAATACAGAGTATGTGGTTTCAGCGTGGAAGCGTTATTATCTTTGTATTTTTCGTGATTCGTGGAAGAGGTTGCAATCGTTTTCGTTTGAGATAAAAAATGATTTGGCGGCAAAAAATCTTTTGGCAGATAAATCTGCCGTCGTTAAAAAAGTGCTTGAGTTTGTGCAAAATTTTACATATGTGCGAGATCACAGCGGCACCGATTTTGTAGACCTTGCAACGGCGGCTTCGGAGCGAACAGGCGACTGCGACACGCGAAGTTTGCTGATGAATGTAATTCTTGCTCAACTAGGGATTAAAAGCATAACTTTTGTGTCGCCTGAGTTTAGTCATGCAATTTGCGGTGTTGACATTGACGGAAAAGGCTACAAAATGGCTTACGGTGGCATACGTTACTTGGTTGCCGAAACAACTGCAAAGGTAAACCTTGGGCAAATTGCTGCGGATATCGCCGACACGTCAAAGTGGTTCGCCGTAGAATTATACGGTTTACCGGCGACAAAGGCTAAACAAGTGGCTTTTTAGCTTTAACGTGTCGTGGTAACGCAAATTTTGCATCTAGCATCACGCTACAATTTCCGCCTTTCTTTGACGCTTTTGCTTTTAAGTATGCACAACCAAAAATGTGAATTTTCAGTTGCAGCACGTACATTCCGTTACTTAAACTTTGTAACACGAGGCTTGTGCTTCAAAGCCACGTGCATTTTACGCGATACTAAGTGAACTTACGCTTCAAAGTTTTTATCGTCGTATTTATCCGAAAACTCCAAAATCAATTCGATTTCGCTCAATGTACACTTTAGATTGTTTGCGATTTGCTCATTTGTCCAACCCATATGGTGCAGCTGGATAATATTTTCCCTGTCAGAATTTGACAGTTTACTATTCGGTGCACGCGGCTTTTTATCGTCGCTGTTATAAACGGTTGCAAAGAGTTTAATTCGTTGCGTAACTGTTTCATCCAAACTATTTAGCCTACTTTCAATTCCAACAAGCCACTCTTTTGAATTTTGCAAACTTTTCATTCGCTCGTCAACTTCCGATTGCATATTTCCCAATGCTTTAATCTTTTCAATCGTTGCATCTGTCTCTGCACGATTTTTGATTAAGTTGTTCATCTCGGCTTGAAGTTTTACAATCTCTGGATTTAATTTTTCAAGGTTCTTTTTCGACTCCTTATATTGGCTATCAATTGAATTTAAGTCGCTAAATGCTTTACTTATATCGTTGATAATTTGCGTCAGGATTTCTTCCTTGTTGTTGAGTGCTTGATACTTTTCGTTTACGAGCATTATGCTGTCATCAAGTTTTCTAATCTGCACTTGGTACTTTTGCATTTCGTCATTCGAAGCTTCAAGCTCAATCTGTTTACGCTCAATCGACTCGGAAAGTCCCATGAGCTTGGTAAATTCCTGCTCAAGAAGCTCAACCTTCGATTTTTCCTGCATAAACTTTTCTATCTTGCTCAATGTCTCTTGATTTTGGTGCGAAAATTTTTCGTACTTCAATTTCACATCATCAATCGTTGAGCTGTATACGCTGAGTTTTGCAAGCTCCGCTTGAAGCGTTTTAATACCGTTATCAAGTTGATTTTTTAATTCATCGGTACGCTCAAAAAGCTTTGTGTTACTCAAATACTCATTTTGCTTTTCGCTTAATTCCTGCATTGAAGCTGTCAGGCGATTACTTTCGTTTTGAATCAGCGAAAAGGCTTCCGCTTTGTTTTTTTCAATTTGGGATTTTACTTCTGCGATATTTTCAGAAACAACTGCAACTCGGTCGGCAGCTGCATCAAGTTTTTCCTGCATTACCGTGTCAAAGTTTTCAGAAATCGCCAAAGCTTTTTCGTCAAGCTCCGAAAGTACCTTGCTCGAATGTTGTGTCATATCGGTTTTGTACGTGTCCAATTTTTCCGTAATCGTCTTCATATCGGTTTTCATCTTGGTAAACACGTCGCTATTTTGCTCTTTGAATTTTTCCACGTCAGCGTCATGCCTTTCCTTGAAGTCTTTAATTGCATTTTCAGCCAACAAACCGAAGCTGGCAATTTTATCGTTGAACAAAGTGCGAGCTGAATCGAATTGCTTGTCGAGTGAGTTTTTCCACGTTTGAAAATTATTATTTGCAGTTTCGATTTTTGCATCGTATTCCTGCTTGAATACCGCAATATGCTCGGACATTGCTCCAGAAGTTTCATCGAATTGCTGTTGGCTTTCCATAATACTCGTTTGCAACTCCGACATGTAATTATCAATTTCCATTTTCAAATTTGTCTTTGCACTTTCTCTTGCATTTTCAACATCGGCTTTTAAGTTTTCACTTATTTTTTCAATGTTTAAATTTTGCTCAGCAAGACGAGTAGTGAGATTGGACTCAATTCCCTTAATTTGCTTGTCAAAGTTAGAAAGTTTTTCTTTGTGCGCGTTAGCAAGTTCAACCAACCTGTTTTGTAAATCCGTTGTGTATTGGCTTTCCAACTCCTTTCGCGTCGTTTCTTGAACATTCATAAACTCGTTTAAATTTTCGGTTATTTCACGCTTAATTGCTTCAATAGATTCATCGATTGACGCTTTTTTTGCAGTTATATCCGTAAAGAATTCGTCTTCAAACACTTTGAGCTTTTCACTAATGTTATCGTAAGATTTTGTTTTTAGCTCATCAACTTGTGCTTCAATTTCCAAAAGATTTTGGTTGAGCTCCAATGTCTTTGCCTTAAAAGTTTCGTTGAATGCGGCGAATGCTTTTTCGTTATCGTATTTAAAGCTGTCAAATGAAGCTGTTACGTTTTGTTTAACACTTGCCAAAAGCGTTTTCAAAGTTGCTTCGGAGTTTTGGAACTCGTTCACCGTTGCGTCAAATTTTTTAAATCGGTATTCTGTTTGCTCTTTGATGTTCGCAAGCCTGTTTTCCGTGTATCCGCTCAAATGCTCAATTTTGTCGTTTAAGCTTGCTACAATGTCTCGAATTTTTGCAGTAAAATCATTTTCGTTTTTTGTCAGCGTTTCATCTAAATCTTTTGACTTTGTCAAAATTGCGGATTCGGTATCGCTAACACGTTTACTGATACGCTCCAGTTTTGCATCGATTGCTGTTTCCGCCTCGTTAAAATCGCTTTGCATTTTAGCAACCATTCCCGAAGCTTCTTCCTGCCAAACGCTTTTGAACTGGCGTGAAAGCTCTTTTGTCTCATTGATACTTTCATCAAGCTCGCGGCGATACATTGAAACCCTGTCGGCCGACTGTGCCTTGAGCGTTTCGAATGCTTCGCCTTCAAGGTCGTTTGCACGTTGTGCCGCTTCCATAAGTGTATTTTTGTAAATATCGTTAAGTTTTATTTTTGTTACATCCAGCAACGCGTCTGCATCTTTTTTTGTGGTAGCCAAATCGGCTTTTATCGTGGCGAGCTGCTCAGAAAGCTCCTGCAAAATATTCTTTTTTTGCTGCTCCAAAAAACGCATATTCTCCTTGCGAAAAGCCTCCTGCATATCGGTAACATTTTCACGGATAGCATCCAAATCGGTGTGAGCTTTTTTTATACTTGTTGAAACGGAGTCGACAAACTTTGCTTCATCTTTGATTTGCTTTATGTTAACTTCCAGCAAATGAGACATATCAACAATTTGCTGAAATTTTGTGTTTGCATCGTTCATACTGTTAGAAAGTTCGCTTATAACATTGTGCTTGTCCGCAATGTCACGACAGGCAGCCTGATAGTTTTGCTGTAATTCTTCAAGCTTTTTCGCCGTTGCAATCGATAACGACGTTTGACTACTTAAATCATCATTGACTGCACGCAGTTCTTTACTTCTTTTTGCGTATGCTTCTTCAAATTCGCCGTGCAGCTTTTCCACATAACGCTTTACTTTTTCAAGTGAACCTTGCTTTTTGTCAAATTGCCTCACCGCTAAAAACAACAGTGTGCAGATAGCAATCGAAATAATACTATAAACCATAAATGGCTCCCCCAGCGTATTCTACCCCAAATCACAAAATAAAACAAGACCCTTTTTAACGCAAAATCAAGCTCACAAAATAAGGCCTAGTTGTCGTCATTAACCGAAAGAGCAGCCGATGTGGGGAATTAAAGTCAACTTCAAAAACTGATGTTTTTAGCGTTGACTTTAATTCCCC
>CALAEM010000070.1 GCA_937890985.1 uncultured Treponema sp.
GGCGGGGATGTCGCCACTTGCCGCCCATCATTTACCAGTGTATTTTAGGAATACTCAAAATGCATCGACTGAACGTTGCGGTATGCGGTCATTGCTTTCCATAAAAGTAGGTCGGCAGGCGACACGGACACCAATTTTTGAACCAGCGTAAAAAGTTCCCTATTGCTATATTTCTTGTTTTGGGTATAATCGCGATATGAGAAAATTAATTACTGCGGCGTTACCATATGTAAATAATGTGCCGCATTTGGGAAATTTGCTTCAAGTACTTTCTGCTGATGTGTTTGCACGGTTTTGTCGTTTGCGTGGATATGATACGCTGTATGTTTGTGGCACAGATGAATACGGTACGGCAACTGAAACAAAGGCTCAGCAGGAAGGTGTTACGCCGCGTCAGTTGTGTGACCGTTTTCACGCTCTGCATTCAGAAAATTATAATTGGTTTCGCATCTCGTTTGATTATTTTGGTCGCACTTCCGACCCTGTGCATTCAAAAATTACGCAAGATATTTTTTTAGATTTAAATAAAAACGGCTATATAAAGGAAGAAGAATCTGAGCAGCTTTATTGCGACGCGTGCGAGCGGTTTTTGGCAGATCGCTTCGTTTCTGGAAATTGTCCGCATTGCGGTTATGTGGACGCACGCGGCGACCAGTGTGAGCATTGCGGTAAACTTTTGGAGCCTTCTGAGTTAGTTGAACCGCGTTGCTCAGTTTGCGGAAAAACTCCGCATCCCAAAAAAACGAAGCACCTGTACATTGACTTGCCGAAAATCTTGCCACTTTATAAAGAGTGGATGCAGCAAGCGAGCGTGGAAGGGCATTGGTCAAATAACGCAATGCAAATGACAAAAAGCTGGATACGCGACGGACTTCGCGAGCGGGCAATAACTCGTGACTTAAAGTGGGGCATAGCTGTTCCGAAAGAAGGTTATGAAAACAAAGTATTTTATGTGTGGTTTGATGCACCGATTGGATATATTTCACTGACAAAAAAATGTGCTGAGCTGAATGGTTTTGACTGGCAGTCGTGGTGGGTTAATCAAAACGACGTGGAGCTGTTTCAGTTTATCGGAAAGGATAATATTCCGTTCCACACGGTGATTTTTCCGTCGACGCTTTTGGGAACAGAACAACCTTGGACAAAGCTTTTTCACATATCGAGTACCGAATACTTAAATTACGAAAACGGTAAATTTTCAAAGTCGAAGGGAGTCGGCGTTTTTGGAACCGATGCCGAAGAGTCAGGAATCCCTGCGGATATTTGGAGGTTTTATCTATTTTACAACCGCCCCGAAAAATCCGACACAACATTCAGTTGGAAAGATTTTCAGGAAAAGGTGAATAGTGAGCTTATCGGAAATTTATGCAATCTTGTAAATCGAGTGCTCTCGTTTATGGTACGCTCATACAACGGAAAAACGGTTTCCGTCGATGATGCTGCACTTGATAATTTGCAAAATCCGCTCATTGCCTACACGGTTAGCACGTTACGAAATGCATTGAAAGACACTCGCGAAAAAATCACGGCGGTTTTGGATTGGGCGGATTTGAAAGAGCCTTTCCAAAATATTTTTGCTTTGTCGAGCGTTGCGAATAAAGCATTTCAGGAACTTGAACCATGGAAGCTGATTAAAACCGAGCCGAATGAAACGCAGATTGTCTTGACAGAGCTTTGCTATTTTATAAAAGACTTGCTGATTATGCTTCATCCTTATATGCCGAGCTACTGCGACGAGATTGCAGAATTTCTTGGTGTGAAGATTTGGTCTGGAAATGTTTTTGATGAAGCTCATCCTGTTCAGCAAAAGGTAACTGGCACTTTGTCTTGGGCGGATATTGGGAAGCGTTGTGGAATAACTAGCATCGGCGAGCCAAAAATTATTTTTAAAACTTTTGATAATGCAACGATTGAGGCATTCAGGAAGAAGTACTCAGGTATGCAAACTGAACGAAATGATGAAGCGTCAAAATCGCAAGCGTTAAGCTCGACGGAGCCGAAAAAAGCGGAGCCTAAACTTTCGCCTTCGGAAATCTTTAACGAAAAGATTCAGCTCAAAGTTGCAAAAATTGTCGCGATAGAAAAACATCCCGACGCTGACAAATTGTACATTGAAAAACTGGACGACGGCTCTGGAATCGAAAGGACAATTATTTCGGGCTTGGTGCCGTTTTATCGCGAGGATGAACTTTTGGGGCAGCACGTAATTATTGCGGCGAACTTAAAGCCGAGGAAAATGCGTGGCGTTATGTCTGCTGGAATGCTTTTGGCTTCTGGCGTTGAAACGCCCGACGGCGAAATCGTTGAGGTGCTAACAGTTCCTGATTGTGCACCCGGCACGGAAGTTGTGCTTGAAGGAAGCGAACTGAAAGAAAAGCCAGCAGAAATTTCTGCAGATGATTTTTTCTCTGTTGAAATGACTGTGAAAGATTTTACTTTTCAGCTGGACGGAAAAAATTTTGCCGCAGATAATAAAATTATTAAAACGAAAAAAATCAAAGATGGTACTGTCGGTTAATTTACGAAAAGCTTGCTATTTTGTAAAATCTTTGGTACACTTTATTTAATATTATGGAGAGATTATATGGATTCAAGATTGATTAAGTTACTTACTTCGATTGCGTTTGTGTTTTTGGGTGTTATGTTTTTTATGCATCCAGGCTCAATCACGACTTTGTTGACTGTTGCTCTAGGTATTCTTGCGTTGAGCTATGCGGTGATGTTTTTGGCACGATATTTACGAAGTAAAAGTATCTTGATGTTGGTGCTTGCAATTGCGTGTGCAATTGCTGGCGGTATTTTAATTTTGCAAACTGCTGTTGCGTGGAAAATTTTTGACAAAATTTTCGGCATTGTGTTAGCGATAATTTTGATGGTTGCTGGTGGCTTTTTAATCAAAGACAGTCTTGAAAAAGACAGCACGCTAAAGTTTGCAGAAATCGGTTTGGGCGTTGCGGTTATTGTTATTGGTTTAATCACGCTTTTCAAACCGAGCTTGGCATTCCTTTCTGTTTTGATTGGAATCGCTTGTGTTGCAGTTGGCGGAATTCAAATTTTTGAGTTTGTACGCGAAGGACTGTAATTCAGCTGGGTTGCAGCTTCTCGAAAAACTTTTGGCACACTGGAGCTTCGGATAAAAATATTAAATACCCCGACAAAAAATTGCCTGTCGGGGTTTAATCAAAGTTGCTGTTTTATCGATTGACGCAGTTCTTTCCAGTTCGGGCAGTAAGTGGTCATGAATTTTTTGAAGCGTTCGTTGTGGTAAAATTCTTTGAAGTGTACCATTTCGTGGATGAGTACCATTCTGACGCAGTCTTTGCTGAAGCGGGCAATCTGTGTGTTCAGTGTGATTTTCCGCTCACTCGGCTTGCATGAGCCGAGTTTGGTTTTCATTGTGCGATAATTTATACTCGCGATGGTTTCTTGCATTTGCCTTTCCAGCTCGGACAAAATTGACTCGACAAAGCGGTTCAACTCTTTCGCGTAAATTAAATCGCAGCACCGCTTAATTTCATCGGCACTAAAATTGCGCACCTGCAAAACAATTTCGTTTTCGATTATTTTATACGAAAAGCGGTTTGCTTGTTTTTTTGTCAACGTAAATCTTTGTCCGAAAAGGCATAACTCGTTCTGTCCAGTTTGGGACATTCGGCTTTTTTGTTTTTGTAAAATTTTTGCTTGGTTTGTTTCAATCCAATCAAGATGCGTTTCGATAAACTTGCATACTTTTTCGATGCTCAAATGTTCTGGAACGCTGCATATCAATTCTGCGGTGCGGGGCTCGATTTTTAAACGGAGCGTTTTTATTTTTTTGCGTTGCAGCGTTATGCGTTTGCCACACACGATAATGTTTGATGTGCCGATACTTAGGTGTGTCATTGGACATTTCCTTCATCGGGTGCAGATGCTCCCGACGAACTTTCTGAAGATTGCTGCTTCGATTGCTTTGGTGTTCTCGTTGTTTTTTTTGTGCGGGGTCGAGTTGCTCCCGGACGGAAATAACCGAACAAACTTCCGCACACACCTCCGACCAAATGTGCAAAGTGCGAAACAGTTGCTTTCTCGAATGCAGTTGAAATATCTTTTACAACGTAAAGAACGAGGATTGTTAAAAAACTTAGTGGGATTTCGCCCTTGTTTGTGTTTGTAAACGAAGCAAGCAAAATCATCATAAAAGCAATTCCAGACGAGCCCAATAAACTTTGCGGCATAAAGCAAACGTTTAGCACGCCTGTAACAAACGCCGTTGTAAAGCACATAACGAAAAGCATAAGTGAGCCATATGTTGCTTCCAGAAGTGGCCCAAGCAATAAAATAAAAGCGAGATTTCCGAGCAAATGATTCCAGTCGGCGTGTCCGAAAACGTGCGACACTAAAAGTAGATAACTCGACGGATTTGCAGGATTAAAATTTGCATGTGCTGGAACGGTGAAAAAATCTTCGATTAAGTATGGAAAAAGAAGTGCTTTCAAAGCAAGTACAATTATGCACAAAAATGCAAAAGTTAAAGTTACTGGTGCATTGTATTTTATTTTCATAACGGCTCTATTGTGTATAATCATTTCCGAAATGTCAATAGCAATTTGGAGCAAATGCACAAAACGCTTTTAGTTTCGCTGAGAATACATTTATGCTTCGCTGAAAAATTCAAAATGAAAGGCGGTGTTTTTTACCTCTTAATTCTTTCACGGCTAATTGCTATAATGCAACGTATGTCGCTGGATACTCTCAAAAATAAAATAGCCAATTGGAGCGAAATGAAAGAAGCACAAAAAGTTTGTGCAACTTCAAACGAAACTACGTTGTACGGTTTAGACAACGGGGCGGTTTGTTTTTTTCTGCAAAGCTTTTTGGCAAAGAACAGCACGCGAGTGTGTCTTGTCGTGCCGTCAGAAAAAGAAATTTCGCAAATGCTTTCAGACATTGAAACGGCTGGTTTTTACGCGGGCGTGTTTCCGTGGTGGGGCAATCTTGCATATCGCGGTTTGGCAAAAAATAGCAGCGTGTTTGCGGAACGTGCAAATGCACTTTTGAATCTCGCCGAAAATAAAAATCAAATTGTGGTGATGTCGCAGCGGTCGTTTATAACTGCCGTTCCGCCACCTGACTACATTACTAAAAACTGCATTACACTTTCTGTCGGTCAAGATATTGACACGAATGATTTGGCGGATAAGCTCACGCAGCTTGGATACTTGCGTGTCAGCAAAGTTGCAATGCGAGGTGAGTTTGCACTGCGCGGTGAAGTGATTGATATTGCACCGATGTACAGCGACACGCCAGACGAAGCGTTTCGCGTGCAGTTTGACTTTGACGTAATCGAGAAGATAAAACGCTTTAATATTTTAACGCAAGACTCAAAAGCGGAATTAAAAACAATTCGCATTGCTCCAACGAAAGAAGTTGTTTGGAATGATGTAACAATACAAACGCTTAAAAAAAATATTGCTTCGATTGCAGAGTTGGAAAATTATTGCAAGGAGAAAAATATTTCAAAAGAAAAGCTTTCGCAATTTTTTGAGACGGTGAACGAAACGAAAACTTTTGAAAACGAAGAATTATTTTTTCCTTTGTGCTTTGAAAAAAAATATTCTGTGCTGGATTATCTTTCGGAAAATGCAGTTGTTATATTTTGCGAATACACGCGAATGAAAAATGCAAGCGATGTAATTTCACGTGAGTATGAAAGCCTTTACAAAAAAGCTGTTGCGTCAAACGAATTTTATACTGACAAAAAAATTTTTCTACCGCTTCCGAAACCTTCACATTTTGTTTTTAACTTTGAGGAGCTTGAAGCGAGTGCTGCAAAATGTGTGCGTAAAATATATTTGAAAAATTTTTCTGAAAGTGATGCAACGCAAAATGAAACTGGCGGCAGCGAGGGTAAAGCTGGCTATAAACTCAGAAGTAATTTTAAGTTTACAATCGAGGAGCCTAAAAGTTTTTTCGGCAATATTATTTATCTTAAAGAAACATTGCAAGGTTTGGCTGCAAATCATTGGAGCATATTTATCTTTGCCGAAAGCGAGCATCAAGCTGTTCGCATAAAAAGCTTTCTCTCTGGTTTACAAATCGAAATTTTACCATTTAGAATTTCATCTGGATTTTCAATTGATGCATTGAAGATTGCGGTTATCAATGAAAATGAAATTTTTGGAAGGCGAAGGCGTATTCCGAAATCGCTGAAACAAACACGTAGCTCGGTGATCGATGTTTTCATTGACCTTTCCGTCGGCGATTATGTTGTTCACGTTAATTACGGTATAGGGCAGTTTCGAGGTATCGAGCGTGTGAATGCGATGAACACCGAGCGCGATTACATCGAGTTGCTTTATGCTAACGATGAGCGGATTTTTATTCCGATTGAGCAAGCTGACCTCGTGCAAAAATATTTGGGCAATGAAGGTGAAGCTCCTCGTCTCGATACAGTTGGTTCAAAGTCGTGGGAAGCTAGAAAGTCCAAAGTTAAAAAGTCGGTCGAGGATTTAGCCGAAAAGTTATTGGAGCTTTATTCGAAGCGAAAAGCGTCAACTGGGTTTGCATTTCCTCCCGACGACGAATGGCAACTTGCATTTGAGGCCGCGTTTCCATATGAAGAAACGGAAGACCAGCTTACTTGTATCAGCGAAGTGAAGGCAGATATGGAAGGTGCCGAGCCAATGGATAGGTTGGTTTGTGGCGATGTCGGTTATGGCAAAACGGAAGTTGCGATGCGTGCGTGTTTCAAAGCGAGTATGGCTGGAAAGCAAACTGCGTTTTTGGCACCGACAACAATTTTGGCAGAGCAGCATTATCAAACAATGCTGAATCGCTTCAAAAATTTTCCGATTAAAATTGCTCGTCTTTCGAGGTTTGTTCCACGTGGCGAGCAAAAAAAGATTTTGGAAGATACGCTCATCGGCAAGGTTGATATATTGGTTGGCACTCACCGTATTATTCAAAATGATGTGAAGTTTAAAGACCTCGGTTTAATGGTTATTGATGAGGAGCAGCGGTTCGGTGTAAAAGATAAAGAGCGATTAAAAAAAATGCGTAACAATGTTGACTGCCTTGCGATGAGTGCGACACCGATTCCGAGAACGCTTCATATGTCGCTTTTGAAAATACGCAAGATGAGTTTAATCACAACGCCGCCACAAAATAGAAAGCCTGTTGAAACTCACATTCATGAATTCGACTTGGATTTAGTTGCTAAAGCAATTCGAAATGAAATCGAACGCGGCGGTCAAGTTTTTTATTTGCATAATCGAATTGAGAGCTTGGAAGAAACGCGTTATATGTTGCAAAAAGCTCTTCCTGAAATAATGTTTGAAACCGCTCACGGACAAATGTCGAGCGATGAAATCGAAGAAATTTTTACGCGATTTAATGCTGGCGGTTTTCAAGTTTTAATCTGCACGACGATTATTGAAAACGGAATCGATATACCGAATGCAAACACAATCATCATTGACCGAGCCGATATGTACGGCGTTTCGCAGCTTTATCAACTGCGTGGACGTGTCGGGCGCTCCGACAAAAATGCTTTTGCGTATTTGCTTTATCCGCAAGGGAAAGTCTTGTCCGAGGTGAGCGTAAAGCGTCTGCAAACAATTTCCGACTTTACAGAACTAGGCTCTGGTTTTAAAATTGCAATGAAGGATATGGAGATTCGCGGTGTCGGTAATTTGTTAGGCAGACAGCAGTCTGGAAATATTTACTCTGTTGGGTTCGATTTATATTTGCATTTGCTCGACGTTGCAATCCGTGAATTAGAAAACAAAAACTATGTGCCTGAAACTGAAACCGTTATTGAGCTTGAGTACACAGGTTTTATTCCTGACACTTACATCAAGTCTGAAGATACAAAAATGGAAATTTACAAAAAGATTGCAGGCGTTAGAACGGAAGCAGATTTTGACACATTGGTTGCAAACTTAAATGATCGTTTTGGTCCGCCTCCAGTTGAAGTCGAAAGTTTACTTGCACTTGCAGAAATAAAAATCATCTGCAAAAAACTTTTTGTGTTGAGCTTAAAAGAACGGAACGGACAAGCTTTTGTTGAATTTTCTCAAGTGACCAAAATTTCAATTCACCGTCTTTTGAAAATCATCCAACACGCGAACGGAAAAATACGACTTGATTCAAAACGCCCGAATATTGTTATCCTAGAAACTGGAAGCATCGGGTTAAAAGAAAAAAGTGAGTTCATAAAAGAGCAGCTCGGGCAGTTGGTTTGACAGAGCGTCCACTGAAATCAGCTTTTTAGCTTGTGAAACGAAAAGCTTTGTGTGTTTGCTTTTTTGGATTTTACACAATCGACGCAAGTTAATTTACAAAAGCGATATTGCAAATTTTAATCGCAATGCACCTAAGCTTGTTTGCTTGTACCTTCGAGCCTACCTTGCCAGAAGACATTTGTGTTTAAAATCTCAAATCAAAAACTCAAAAGTTTCTACCAATTCCGTAAAGGCGACAAACTATCGGATGCCACTTTTCACGAAAGCTTCAATACGAGTTAATCGAGCGTTGCTGGTATGCGGTTATCGCTTAAGAGAAAAGATGGGCGAATTAAAATCCATACGGATTTTAATTCGCCCTGTGTATAAGCTTTTCCGTTTACAAATTCCAAAAAAAAGATTTGCACAAAAGCAAAAATTTGGAAAGTAAGGTGTGAGTATTTTGCAAAATTGATTTCCGCACAGTGAAGCGGAGCTTCCCTTGACAAAAAGTTTGATTTTTGTTACCCTCTGCCTCCAGATGAAAACTTTGGAGGTTTTTACTATGAAGAAAATTTTGTTTATGGCGATTGCTATGTCTCTTACTTTTTCGCTTGTTGCTGAGGGGAGCGGTTCCGTCAATGTGAATCCAATTGGTTATATGAATCACAGCATCATAACAACGCATGATTCTAATACGTTGGCACAAGAATTGGGCGATCAATTCAAAATTGCTATCGGTTCTGGAACTTTGCAAATTGGAGACCAACGATCAACCAATGTGTACAACGCATATGCTTTGGGACTTGATGTAAATTACAACTTTTTTTATGCAAGCCTTTCGCTTGGTTTACCAGCAAAACTGTACAGCGACGGTTTTGATCCGATTTTGCTTAAGTGGCCAACTGCTTTTACGAACAGTGATCGTATTGGCGGGACGATTATCCTCGATGGACAAATCGGTGGCGGGGTTGATCTGATGCAATATTTGAACAAGAACGGTCCGCTTTCTGTTTTCGTCGGTGGCGGTGTTGCGGTGAACTATGTGCGAGTAAAGCGACCGATAGCGGAAAATTCCTCGTTGATTAATGCTTTAACTGGTGTAAAATCTATGACTGAATTTCGGAATATTGTGCAAGCAGGTTTGGGTTTGCGAGCTGGCGTAACATATAACATTTTGCCAAGTGTTGGGGTTAACCTAACTTTGACTGATTCTTTACACTTCATTAAACTTTATATGCAGCGAATATATGAGGGTAGAGATACTACAGGTATAAGCTACAAGTATTTTTTGACAAAGGACGGCAATGAAAACAAAAGCACTAAAAAGCAATTCGCAAACAACTTTGTCATACGCTTGGGCGTTGGGATTAAGTTTTAGTTTTTTGGACTGAACGAAAAAGCTAAAAAGCCTGTTCAATATGAACAGGCTTTTTTGTTTCGAGCAAGTTTTAACAAAGCAATGCTTAACGCTGCCCGATTTGCTTTTTCGCCTCGCCCACTAAATAAAATGAGCCAGTGATTAAAAGCGGCTTTTTATTTTGAGTGGATTTACTATAGGCATCGGTGATGATAGCGTGAAAGTCAGGCGAAATCGTCAGTGTGTGAGGCTTCCCTGCATAATAGGTTTCAAACGCTTTTTGAAGCCGCTCCAAATTGCTTTTTTTAAACGAACCTGGAATTGTTAGATAAATACAATCAAAATCTCGCTCAAAAAGCGGTGCGAAGTGTTCAACGTCTTTGTCTTCCGCACAAGCGAGAACCAAAATGCCCTTTTCCTTTTCGCCGATAAGCTTTTTGAAAGTTGAAACCGAAAGCGACAAACTCGCGATTGTGTGAGCCCCGTCCACGACAACAAGTGGCTCTTTGCGGAGAACTTCAAAGCGACCTAAAAGCCACGCCTTGCTCAGCCCGCTTTCGATAACGTGCTGCGGAATTGACGGCTCCGTATACTTGACGAGAGCTGCAACCAACGTGGCGTTTTTTGCCTGCACTTCGTCTAAGAGCTTCAACGTCGTGTGAAGTGGCTTTTCAAACAACGAGCCTACTGGCGAGCCCTTTTTGTATGACGCGCTCATCTGCAAGCCAGCAAGCGAAATTTTGTATTCAAGGCTTTCAACGAGGTCGGGCATATAGAACATAGGAGCGTTTTGCTTGTCTGCCGTTTTTTGAAAAACTTGCAGGGCTTCTTCATTTTGCTCAAAGCAAAAAAACGGCACGCCGTGTTTGATAATGCCTGCTTTTTCAAAAGCTATTTTCGCCAACGTGTCGCCCAAATATTGACAATGCTCCAATTCAATCGGCATTATTGCACAGACGCATGGGTTGATAATATTTGTCGTGTCGAGCCTGCCGCCAAGTCCAACTTCAAAAACAGCATAGTCAACTGCTTCATTTCGGAAAATAATAAAACTCAAGCAAGTAACAATTTCAAACCAAGTCGGGTCAGTCGCGGGATTTTCGGCAACAATTTGTTCAAAGCCGTCCATAACTTCCAGATATGCTTTCGAATAAGCGTCGTCGGAAAAGAAAGTGCCCGCAAGCGAAACTCGCTCCCGAAAATCCTCAACATGTGGCGAAGTATAAAGTCCCGTTTTAAAACCTGCTTCCGAAAGGCAAGTACTAATCATTGTGGAAACGGAACCCTTGCCTTTTGAGCCTGCGACGTGAATCGTTTTATACGCATTTTGCGGATTGTCAAACCGCTCCGCGTAAAAACGCATTTTATCTAAGTTGAGCAAATCCTTTTTTGGCTCACGCTCAAAATTGATAAATTGCTCAAGCCATTTCGTAAAAATCTCCGTAGAAATCATATATTCCTCGATACGCACATTATAAGTAGATTATGCCAGCAGGTCAAGATTGCACAGGAACCAAGACGAAAACCAAGCTTTTAGTGTTCACTCTGTCGTTGCCGCCATTCACCGAATATTCAACTCACGGGACGGTTCAAAAATTGACGACGTTTTTCAAAAATGTAATTTTTGAAAAAC
>CALAEM010000071.1 GCA_937890985.1 uncultured Treponema sp.
CATCTTGCATAGTTCGCATACAAACTCGAAGTTTAACATCGTACAAGGATGTACGGTTCAGCAATGTACCTCCTGTACATTGCTGAACTTCGAGTTTTTGCGGAGCAAAAACTCGGCATAGCTTTTTAACCGCTGACTTCCGTGTCAGCAAGTGGCACAGGATGGCAACCGAAGGTTGCCCGTGTGTTGCACATTCGGTGAATGGAGACGATGTTTTGAGAAAGTGCGATTGACTTTTCGTATTGATATATTTTACATTTTAGTATATACTTATTCTGGTATAATATCGAATTGACGGAGGCAGTATGAGAAGGAATTTTTCAATCAGGAAAAAAATCTTGGTTATTTTTGGGGCATTGATTGTTTTGGGTGGAGTTATCCAAGGTGCAATATCGTGGTCGATTTTTAGAAAGTCGGTGATTCGTGATGTTGAAGACCGCTTGATGGATAAAGCGATTGACATTGCCGCTATCGTTCAGGGCATTATCGATGTAGATTTTGAGTACTTGAGCGGGGTTGGGAATTTGCCTGCGGTGCACGATGACAGTTTAACGTACCGGCAAAAGTCGATAAGGATGCAAGAGGATTTTACCACGGATGTTAAAGACGCTTATTTGAATATCTGCGACTTAAACGGAAATACTTATTTTGCGGACGGTAGGGTTGCTTCGGTTGGAGATAAGGCTTGGTATAAGGCTGCCCTTGAAGGGAAGTACTTTATTTCGGAGCCGTATGTTTCGCCGATAACGGGCAAAATGGTCGTTGTGTTTTCTTTGCCTGTTTACGCTTCGGACGATGAAGTTTCAGCTGTCATTTGTGTTGGACTTGGCGGAATGGTTTTGTCTGATGACGTTAAAGGCATTGTTGTCGGAAAAACTGGTTATTGTTATATGCTCGGTAAAGACGGAACAATCATCGGACATAGGGACAATAAGCTTGTCAATAATTTTACCAATTATATAAAGCTTGCAAAAACGAATCCAGAACTTCAATCCATTGCGGACTTTCACAAAGAAGCATTGACGGCAAAAAGGCCTGGCTTCGGTTATTATACGTTTAATGGAGAAAAAATTATTGCAGCACACGCCCGAATGGAAAAAAGCGGCTGGACGATTGTTATACGAGCACCTTTAAGTGAATTTTTGGTTTCGCTAAAAGCACTCAACGCTGCAATCCTTTTGTCGGTTTCATTGATACTTGCTGTAACGCTAATTGCTGGATTTTTTGTTGCAACAAAAATAGTTAGTCCGATAAAAATCGCTGTGAATGTTTTGCGCGATATTTCTCAAGGTGAAGGTGACTTAACGGCACGTCTTCCGGTTATCGGGCGTGATGAAATTACGCAGCTTGCTGCATATTTTAACAAGACGCTCGAAAAAATACGCCTTTCGATTAAATCGGTTGATGTGAACACTGGAACAATGCAGGAAATTGGCGATGAGCTTGCCAGCAATATGACTGAAACTGCAAGTGCGGTAAACCAAATCAGTGCGAATGTTGAAGGAACAAAGCAGCAAGCGATTGCTCAGGCGGCAAGTGTTGACCAAACCTCGGCAACGGTACGCAAGATTATCGACAAAATAAGGCAGCTTGACGAAAGAATCGAAGCTCAAGCGGAAAGTGTTGCTAGCTCTTCGGCATCGGTTGAGGAGATGGTTGCGAATATTGACTCAATCACAAAGACACTTGAAAAAAGCGATGGTGCCATCCGAAATCTTGCAACGGCAACGGCTGATGGAAAAGATACGGTTATAAACTCGAACATAATTACGCAAAGAATTGCTGAGGCATCGGGCGGTTTGATTGAAGCCAGCAATGTTATTCAAAATATTGCAAGTCAGACAAACTTACTCGCTATGAACGCTGCCATTGAAGCAGCTCACGCAGGTGAAGCGGGGCAGGGCTTTGCCGTCGTTGCCGATGAAATCAGAAAGTTGGCAGAAGAATCTTCGGCACAGGGTCAAACAATCACGACGACGTTAAAAACTCTCGGAGCGGAAATTGAAACGTTGGCAAAGTCATCCAAGACGGTTGAAGAAAAGTTTAATGCGATTTTTACACACTCTGAGCAAGTAAAGTCAATGAGTGCTAACCTCATGGAAGCCATGAAGGATCAGGAAGCAGGAAGCCGCGAAGTGCTTTCGGCAATTAAGGATATCAACACTGTAACGCAGGAAGTTCAAGACGGCTCAGCCGAAATGCTTCAAGGCGGTGAGCAGGTTGTTAATGAAATGCAAAGGCTTGATGACTTAACGCGTGTTATAACAGACAGCATGAACGAAATGGCTTCAGGTGCCGTTCAGATAAGTAATGCAGTTCTTGGCGTTCACGAAATTACCCAGAGGAACAAAAAGGCTATCAGCAACTTGACTGCTGTGGTTAAAAAGTTCAAAATTTAGTCGTATGCGGAGATTCGTTTGAGAATTGACACAAATGCAGGTTAATTTACAATATCGATATTTTTAAGTATTGGAATTGACCTGCACAATTCTTAAACGCATCTGCCTAAAAAGCTTTTTAGAAAAGTT
>CALAEM010000072.1 GCA_937890985.1 uncultured Treponema sp.
AGCATAATTTTGTGAAAAATTGTTTGAAATATGGTATAATGAAAGTTGGAGGTGCGATATGTCAGATACCGCTTATGTAGATTTTACGGAACAAGTGCTTTCTCTTTCCTATGAGCAGACAATTATTTTAATGGGGAAAATGCTCGAGTCTTTGAAAACAAAATCAAAACCTCTTGACAAAATTTTTATTTTATGATACAATGACAATACTTTTGGTGGCATAGCTCAGTTGGCAGAGCAAGCGGCTCATATCCGCTAGGTCATAGGTTCAAGCCCTATTGCCACCACTCGGTTTCTCCGGTAGCCCGCGCTACAATTCGGTAAAACCGCTTGGGTTTTAACTTTCCGTTGTGCTGACGGATTTTTAAGGAGAGGCAATGCCTACAATTAATCAGTTGATTAAAAATGAACGCAAAACAATGAAAAATGCGTCAAAGAGTCCTGCCCTTCAAGGCTGCCCGCAAAAACGTGGCGTTTGTACTGTTGTAAAAACAGCAACCCCGAAAAAGCCGAACTCGGCTTTGCGCAAAATTGCTCGTGTACGTTTGAGCAACGGGATTGAAGTTACCGCTTACATTCCGGGTATTGGACACAACTTGCAGGAACACTCCGTCGTCCTTATCGAAGGCGGACGTGTTAAGGATCTTCCAGGTGTTCGTTACCACATTATCCGTGGTGCAAAAGACGCCTTGGGTGTTGATGGTCGAAAACGCAGCCGCTCGAAGTACGGTGCGAAAAAACCGAAGGCTTAGGAGTAAACTATGAGTAGAAAAAAGATTGCAAAACGTGCGGAAGCCGTTGCTGATCCGAAATACAACAGTGTTTTGGTTACCAAGTTTATTTCACGAATGATGCTCGACGGTAAAAAGACAACAACCACGCGATTACTGTATTCTGCGTTTGATGCTATCCAGAAAAAAACTGGCGAAGAACCGCTGGCTATTTTTACAAAAGCTATCGATAACATCAAGCCAGTTGTCGAGGTTAAGAGCCGACGCGTAGGCGGTGCGACCTATCAAGTGCCGACTGACGTTCCGGAAGCACGTCGCGAAGCATTGGCGATGCGCTGGATTATCGGTGCAGCCCGAAACCGAAGTGGAAAAGGCATGGATGAACGCCTTGCAGCTGAAGTTCTCGATGCGTACAACAACACTGGAAACGCGTTCAAAAAGCGCGAAGAAGTTCATCGCATGGCAGAAGCTAACAAAGCATTCTCGCACTTTAGGTTCTAATTTTCGTTCACCAAAGTGTATCGAAAAAAAGCTCCAGCGTTCCGCTCGGAGCTTTTTTATTTGTGTCAAAAGCAAAAACCATTTACTTACGGCGACGCTGGAAACTGAACAGCGACAACCGACGCGGAAGCAGAAAGCAACGCACGCTTCAACGCATTTTCGCGACCAAGCTGCCCATGCAATTTTTCCTGAAGCGTTTCGTTGATAACTAACCGCGAATTTGCCTGTGCATAATCCAAGTGGTAGTCATCGAGTTTACCGAGGTATGAAACCGCCGCAGTAACATTACTCACGCAAATTGCAGACGACTTTACCCCCGCCGAAAATTTCAAATTTCCCGTGTTTTGCGTCAAGTTTGACGTTTTAAAAGTGCAATTTGAAACTTCGATATCACCGCGAGTTAGTAAAATCGTCGCATGCACAACCGACAAGTCCTGCACATAAATATTCCCCAAAGCGGCAGTTATCCGCATTCGCTCGAGGGTTTTATTTTTCGGTATTTTGATGGTTATTTCGCCAGACGTCCTATAAACGGAGCGAACTCGAAACGTGCCGCGGTTTTCAACGCAGGACAATTTTTTGCCGTCAGGCAGTTTCGCATAATACGAGGCAAAATCATCGTCGGTAGCAACAATGGATACACTGACGTTTAAAACTTCGATTTCCAAATTTGTCGGAACATATTTTAATTTAACAAAATCCTGTGCATATATTTTTGAAAGCAAACAAAAAAATAGAAAAGCACATTTTAAACACTTTTTCATCTATTATATTTTCGGTATATTTTCGGCAAAGTTTATCGATTGTTTGAGTAGGTTTAATTAACCGACAAATCGATGCTTTCGCTCTTCAAGTGCGGCAAGTAAGCTTCGAACTCGAATGCGTATTGCACCAAGGTTCGCCCCTTCATCGATTTTTAGCAATGTGTACATTTTATCGTGACGGGCTAAAATTTCGCTCACCTGATCCGCCGTTACCGCATCCAAGCCGCAACCGAAGCTAGTCAACTGAATCAGCTCAAGGTTTTTAGTTCGACTTACAAACTCCGCCGCACGATACAAGCGGTTATGATAAACCCACTGGTCAACAACACGCAAAGGACGCTGCACTTTTCCGAGATGAGCAAGCGAATCTTCCGTAAAAACCGCAAGACCTAAACCAGTGAGCAATTCTGGAATGCCGTGGTTAAGCTCAGGGTCAATGTGATACGGACGACCCGCAAGCACAATTCCGCGAATGTTTTTTTTATGCAGCTCTTTCAGCGTGTTAATTCCAGCGGTTTTGACATCGGCACGGAAACGCTCCTGCTCCGCCCAAGCAACATCAACCGCATGCTCAATTTCACGCTTGCTGATTGAAAACATGCCACCAAGCACCTCAAAGAGCCTCGCCTTCAAAGCCTTTTTGTCAAATATCGGCAAAAAAGGATTCATATACCGAACATCTGTCGAGTGCCGAAAAACTTCTATGTTGTTTTTGATAACTTCTGGGTAACTTGTTACAATCGGACAGTTATAATGATTGTTCGCGGTTTTGTCTTCCTTGCTCTCATACGGAATGCAAGGATAAAAAATATTTTTCACGCCTCGTTTCAAAAGCCACTCAATCGCACCATGAACAATTTTACCTGGATAGCAAACCGACTCTGACGGAATGGATTCCAAACCCATTTCGTAAATGGCCTTATTCGAACGAGCCGAAAGCACGACTTGAAATTTGAGCTCTGTAAAAAAGGTAAACCAAAGCGGGTAATTTTCATACATGTTCAAAACGCGCGGAATCCCGATTTGCCCGCGAACCGCCTGCTCCTTTGAAAGTGGCGTATAATCAAAAAGCCTGTGATACTTCCAATCGTAAAGATTCGGAAGCGGTTCTTGCTTTTTTTGCGTCGCAAGATGCACGCCTTCCATTTCAAGCCCTCGTTCACAACGATTGCCAGTAACAAACGTCCTAAACTCCGTACCCGTCGGCAATGTTGTATTTGAAAACGTGTTTATCGTGAGTAAACAATTGTTCGGGCATTTTCCGCAACGGGCAAGCTTTAAATCCACGTGGAAATTTTTCAAATCAGAAAGCGTTGCAATTCCCGAAACCGCATTCGGATTGCAGCCCGCTTCACGCCACTGCGTCAAGGCAATCAACGCAGCCCCGTACGCTCCCATTAAACCTGCCACATCGGGGCGGACTGCCTCTTTTCCAGACACAAGTTCAAAAGCGCGCAGCACCGCATCGTTATTGAAAGTGCCACCTTGAACAATTATTTTTTTACCGATACTGTCGGCATCACGCAGTTTAATCACCTTAAAAAGAGCATTCTTGATAACCGAGTACGAAAGCCCCGCAGAAATATCCCCAACTGACGAACCTTCTTTTTGAGCTTGCTTGACGCGACTATTCATAAAAACCGTGCAGCGACTTCCAAGGTCAACGGGCTTTTCAGCAAGAAGAGCTTTTTGCGAAAAATCCGAGACGCTCATTCCAAGCGATCGAGCGAAATTATCCAAAAAGCTGCCACAACCTGACGAGCAAGCTTCATTGAGCTGAATGCCTGTAATCGCCCCATTTTCCATCGTGAGACACTTCATATCCTGTCCTCCGATGTCCAGCAAGAATTCCACACCAGGGAGAAAAAATTCAGCTGCCTTATAGTGAGCGATTGTTTCAACTTCACCGTCATCAGCACCAACTGCTGCCTGAAAAAGTTTTTCGCCATAGCCTGTCGAAACTGTGCGGGCAATATGAGCCGTTTGCGGTAAAACTTCATAGAGTTGCCTAAGCATTTCCACCGCAAGTTTTACAGGATTGCCAGCATTGACATCATAAAACCGCCATAAAATCGCACCTTTCGCATCGATTAAAACCGCTTTAGTGGTTGTCGAACCTGCATCCAAGCCCAAAAAAACGGTTCCACTTGCCTTTGCAATATCGGCAACGCGAGCTTTTTCGCGTGAATGCCTGTTTCGAAACTCCGCGAGTGCAGCTTCGCTTTCGAAAAGCGGCGGCAACCTCTGTATTTCATTCAATTCTGCGGTTTTGATTTTTTGCAAAGCGGTGCTAAAATCTTCCACGCATAAAAAATTGTATCTAGCAGCCACCTCGCTTTCATCTTCATCTTCACGACTTTTCAATTCAGTGAAAGCAGCACCCATTGCGACAAAAAGTTGTGCGTTTTCTGGCACAATCGTTTGCTCAGGTGTCAATTTAAGCGTTTCAACAAAACGCTTTCGTAGTTCAGTTAAAAAATGAAGTGGCCCGCCCAAAAATGCAACATTGCCACGAATGGGTTTCCCACAAGCCAACCCCGAAATAGTTTGATTTACAACAGCTTGAAAAATACTTGCGGCAATGTCTTCACGTGCGGCACCCTCGTTGATGAGTGGCTGAATGTCCGTTTTTGCAAAAACCCCACAGCGTGCAGCAATCGGATAAAGCGTCGTGTAACGTTTTGCTAACTCGTTCAAGCCACCTGCATCTGTTTCAAGAAGAGCTGCCATCTGGTCAATAAAAGCCCCTGTTCCTCCAGCACAAGTGCCATTCATCCGCTGCTCAATGTTTGAACCGTCAAAATACGTAATTTTTGCATCTTCTCCGCCCAACTCGATAATAACATCAGTTTGCGGAATCAGCTTTTTAGCGGCAAGCGTTGCACTCGTAACTTCCTGCACAAAAGGAATCCCCAGCCACTGCGAAACCGCCAACCCGCCTGAACCTGTAACAACTGCCGAAATAACCGCGTCAGGCGAAACCTTTTCGCGAATAATGCCGAGAGCTTCGCCCACGACAGAAACAATCGTATTTCGAATATCCGCACGATGGCGCTCATACTTTGAAAACAATACCGTATCATTTGCCAAAGCAGCGACTTTCACTGTCGTCGAACCGACATCAAGCCCCAATCTCACATCATAATGCAACACGCCACCATCATAGCAAAAAAAACAAAAAAGTCAAGGCAAACCTATGCTTCCACAAAAATCAAGCTAGTGCCTCATAGTTATCATTCACCGAAAGAGCAACCGACGGGCAACCGTTCGGTTGCCATCATGTACAAAAGCTTACTTTCTTGTCAACCCCGCGATGTTTATATTCTAACTGTGTAATATTCACAGTTAGCATATAAACTCGGAGTTCACGAGTAGAATTCACAATTGTTTTTATCAACGCATTGTTTTATTATTTAATGCAGTGCCCTTTCCGTGACTTTTACCTAGGCTTGACTAAAAGCGTGATTTTTAATATAATGCCCGCGATGAAAAAACTTATTTTTACAGTGCTGTGCAGCTTCGGCGTTATTCTATACGCACAGAATATCACCACGGCATCGGATTTTTTTTCGGCAATGTCGAGTGAATATGCGAAAATCTCAGATTACACGGCTTCAATAAAAATAACACAGGGCAGTGTAACTTCTATTGGCTCGATAAAATTCAAGTTGCCAGAGATGCTCCGCATTGACTTTTCAGTACCTGCAGAGCAAACTATTGTGTTTACAGGTACGGAATTGACGGTGTACGTGCCCTCAAGTCGTATTACATTATCTCAAACAATTGAGGGCGGTGGCGTAACGAGTGCGAACTTGGCATCATCTAAGGGCTTGACAATAATGAAGCGAGCTTACACGATTGCCTACGAAACAGGGCCTGAAAGTATTCAGCTAGAAGACGGTTCAGCTGAGTCTGTGGTTGCATTGATTTTAAATCGGCGAAATGCAAACGAAACTTTCAGGAAGATTAGACTTTTAGTATCGCCTGACACGAAGTTGATTCGAAGAGTTGAGGCTTGGCCTATTTCAGGCAATAAGATTACGTTCGATTTTACGAATTACGCAATCAACAACGGAATTCCTGACACGGCTTTTATGTACACTCCACCGCCTGGCGAACGCATCAATAATTTTTTATATACGGAATAGCAGGGACCAAAATGCAGGAAATAAGCCGAATTTTAATCGAAGCTAGAAACGCAAAGGGTGTTGACATAGAGCAAGCTTCGCATGATACTAACATTGCAAAAATGTTTTTACAGGGGCTGGAAACCGATAATTACAAGGACTTCCCAGCAGAAGCATACGTGCTTGGCTTTTTGCGGAATTATGCAACATACCTTGAGTTGGATGCCGAGCAGGTCGTAAAACTATACAAACAGACAAAACTACAGGAGTCCGAAATTCCTCAGGAAGTTATCTTAAACAAAAAGCCTTTAAACGTAAAGGCTTTGATTATCGGCTTGGTGTCTGTGTCAATGCTTGTGCTTGTTGCCGTAGCTGCATTTCTTATATGGAAAACTTTTATTAAATTGCCAAATAAAGGAACTGCATCTAAAATCGAAACGGTGCAACCACCTGCAAAAACTGAAACGACAGAAAGTGGAACTACAGTCATCGATAAAAACACTGGCAAAAATTATGAAATAAGTACGGAGTATTATGAAAACCGCTTTTTTGAAGGCGATACATTTTCATTAAACCTTGGTGAAACAACGTACATTTTTACCATAAAAAAAACACTTGGTGTGCTTGAGCTTGAAACCGAAAAACAGGGAACGCAGATTGCGAAGTTGGGTGAAAGCATAAGCCTCGATTTGAATGATGACGCGGTAAGCGACGTTGAAATTGCGGTCGGCGATATCGATAAAACGGATGCGACTAAGGGCGTTTTGTTAACGATTACCACGGGACAAAATGTTGCACGAAAAACTGACACAGTCTCTGAGACCAATGCAAATGCGACAAAGAATTATGTTACGATTTTCGAGGGGGCTTCAGCGTACCCTGTAACAATGAATATTACGTTTCGTAACTATTGCTTTTTCCGCTATGAAATTGATCGCAAAAACCGCAAGGAGCAGTACCAGCAAAAGAATACAACGCTTTCACTTCGAGCAGATAACGGTTTTCGCATTTGGGCATCAAATGGTAACGCTCTGAAAATCGAGCTTATCGGTGCAGGTCGCACAGTTGACGTGCCGCTTACAAAACCAGGTGAAGTTACTGTGCAAGACATCAAGTGGATAAAAGATGACACGACAAACCGATATAAATTTGTTATTATCGACGTAGATTAACTTGAACGTTAAACCTCGATTTTAGCTAAGCAAAGCAACCCCACTAGGGTAATAGCGGTTACCCTATGCGGTGATTTATCTTTACCACATACGGCAACTGGGTTGCGATACGAAAATTAACCTCACAATGAAAGCGACGGACACTATAAAACGAAAACCGTCAGCATGCAAATTATGCTCAAGAAAATTTTTCTGTACTTCGGTTAATTCACCGAATACTTATCCACAGGACAAATTAAAATCCTTGCAGGATTTTAATTTGTCCATCATTTACCAAAAGTTTAATCTGCTCCGCTTGTTGCTCAAACTCGCCACGGAAAGCGGTTCACGAAAAAAGCTATGTTTGCTACGCACAACTAAACTTCATTATTAAAGCCTGCAACACAACGATAAAAACATTGACTAAAAAAGCAATATCCTATATAATGGCGTACTGAAAGTTTGAGGAAAAATATGAGTGAATTTAGATTGAGACAACTCGGCGAGCAGATTCGAGCCGAAATTTCGCAGATGATTGTAACGGAAAAAATTAAAGACCCGCGTGTGACACCTTTTTTATCGGTGAACAAGGTAATTGTTTCGTCAGACCTTTCGTTCGCACGAATATTTGTTTCCAGCATCGACAATAACGAAAAAAAAGCAAAAAAAGGAATCGCTGGTTTACAAAGTGCCGCAGGCTTTATACGCACACAACTTTCAAAACAGTTGCACGTATTCCAATTCCCAGAACTTAAATTTTTTTATGACGAAGGAATGAAAGCTGGCATCGAAATGGTTGAAAAGTTAAACGCCCTTGAAATAAGTCCAGAAGAAAGCGGCACGGCTAACTCTCCAGAAAGCGACAAATGACACGTGAAAAAATAATTCTTCCAGTTGCAAAGCAAGCAGGGCTCACCAGTTTTGGCACGCTAAGGCAATTTAAAAAACTTCTGGGCACGGAAAAAATCGGTCATACAGGCGTTCTTGACAATTTTGCGGACGGGCTTCTCGTTTGCTTAATCGCCCACGGGACAAAACTTTCTTCGTATTTTACTTCGTGCGACAAAAAGTACCAGGCGTTTTTTATCTTCGGGACGGAAACGGACACGCTGGATTATTTCGGTAAAGTCGTTGCGGAAACAGATTTGCCACTTTTTAGTAAATTTACCGAAGTGCTTCCACTGTTCAAAGGAAGGCAAAATCAGGTTCCGCCTCTTTATTCTGGAGTGCAAGTCAATGGTGTACGCTCGTACAAAGCCGCTTATGCTGGAACGCCCCTTGCTCTTCCGCCACGTAACATCGAAATATATTCGATTGAACTTACTGCTTATGAGCTTACTGAGAACGGGAAGCATCTAAAAACGGCAACGCTTGACGTGCATTGCTCGAAAGGGACATACGTTCGCTCACTATGCAGGGATATAGCACATAGCTGCGGTTCGGCTGGTTTTGTTGGAGCTTTACGGCGTACGCAAGTGGGTCACTTTTGCCTAAGCGAAAGTTTAGGTGCAGATTTACTGCCAGATTTTGCGGAACTCTGCACGACTCGTGATGAAAGTTTACGGCGTGATGCTACACGGCGTGAGAATAAAATCTGCACTACTTTTACCGTTTCGCAACTCGAAAACAAAGCCCTTGCGTTCACGGAAGAATTCGCACAATCTATCGGCATTGCTATTGCTGAGTTAAAGCCTGAATTTTTAACACATTTCCAAAACGGACAACCAATTAAAAAAGCTCATTTTTTTAATTTTGAAGAAAATGCAAAATCAACCGCCGTTTTTTGTAAAGGCTCATTTTGCGGAATGATACATCACAACAAAACCGAAAATAAAATCGAGTATGATTTTGTGGTTCCGAAAATTAAAACAGAATAAACGGAGCGACTTTTAAAATGAAAGTTTTCGGTTGGGATAAAATTATTGAGGCAAATAAGCAAAAAAAACTTTTATGTGAGGCTTCAGCGGTAACAGTCGGCTCATTTGACGGTTTACATTTGGGGCATCGGGCGTTAATTTCTCGCATGGAAACATATATTAAAACGTGCAAGGTAAAACCAGCTAAATGTGCGGTAACGTTTTCACGCCCGACGCGGGTAAAAAAAGACGCAAGCTACAACGGCGATATTTTAACACTACCGCTAAAACTGAAAATCTTTGCAGAATTGGGATTTGATTTTGTTATAGTTATTGACTTTTCTGAAAAATTTGCTAGAATGAGTGGACAAAAGTTTTTTGAAATTTTAGTGAAAACAATTTGCATGAAAGCCCTTTTTGTCGGACACGATTTTTCATGCGGATTTCGCCACCGTACCGATATCAAAGCTTTGGAAAAGCTTTCTGCTGTATATGATTTCGTTTTTGATTCCATTGAACGGGTCGCAGCGGATGGCTTAGAAGTAAGTTCGTCTGCAATTCGTGCGGCTATTTCAAAAGCCGATTTTGCGGATGCTAAAAAGCTGCTTGGGTACTCGTTTTTGCTAGATATTTCAAACGTGAGCTTTGAGCGACGTTCACCTTTTGAGTGGATAGCTAAAGCCGAAAACTTTGTGCAAGTACTTCCGCCGAGCGGAGTGTACGCCGTTGAGCTTTTTGCGGTAGACGGTTTTAAGCATTTTGCGAGTTGCATAATTTCTGAGGATTTTGTGCTTTTGCGGATTGCTGAAAACTTTGGCACAAGTAGCGGTCGAATGACCGCCGCGGAAAACATCGCGGAAAGCTTGTGGTTAAAAAAATATTATGTGAAGTTCATTTGAAGGAGTAAAAAATGGCACTTACAAAAGAAACAGCAGCATCGATTGTGGAAAAATTCGGTGCGAACAACAAGGACACTGGAAGCACGAAGGTGCAGATTGCACTTTTGACCGAGCGAATCAATCAGTTGACGGTTCACTGCAAGGAAAACAAAAAAGACAAGGCGAGTAACCGCGGTCTTTTGTGCTTGGTTGGGCAACGCAGACGCTTGCTAAAATATTATCAGCGGGTAAACCTCAACGGGTATCGACAACTCATTCAGGAATTGGGTTTGCGAAAATAGTTTTAGCCCTTGCAAACACAATTTGTGGTTCGGGCTTTTTGGGAAAGATCAAAAACCAGTTTTCTGCTTTTGAAAAGGTGGCAAGCGGTTTTTGGTCTTTTGTGGAGTTTGAGTAGTTAGTGATTAGTAGTCAGACAGCCTTGTTTTATTTATGCCATCATTACTTTCCGCGTTTGATGTTGGATTGCTTTGAGGTTGTTTGATTACTAGCCACTTGCTGCTCTTGATTGTTTTAATCTATAGGATAAAAAACAAGGAATTTAAGGAATATTTAATGAAAAAAAGAGTAACTTTTAAAATCGGTGAATCCGATTTGATTTTGGAAACGGGGCATTTAGCAAAACAAGCAAATGGGGCGATTTATGCCGAGTATGAAGGTACTGCGGTGCTGGCTACGGTTTGTTGTTCCGACACTGCTGTTGAAGGCTTGGATTATGTGCCTGTAACGGTAGATTATAACGAAAAATATTATGCTGGCGGAAAAATTCCGGGCGGTTTTGTAAAACGCGAAACGCGTCCGAAAGACAAAGAAATTTTGGTGTCGCGCTTAATCGATAGGCCGATGCGTCCATTGTTTGAAAAAGCGTTCGGACGGGAAATTCAAATTGTACCGACGTGCATTTCTGCGGACAAACAAAACCCGCCTGATATTTTAGCGGTTATTGCGGCATCGGCTGCGGTTGTCATTTCGGACATTCCGTTTAACGGTCCGATTGCAGCGGTGCGTGTTGCGTTAGTGGATGGCGAGTTTATGATTAACCCGACATTTAAGCAAATTGAAAAAGCCGACATGGAAATCGTTGTCGCTGGTACAAAAGACGGAATCACGATGGTTGAAGGCGGCGCTCACGAAGTGTCCGAAGAAGTGATGCTTGAAGCTTTGGATAAAGCACACGCGGTCATCAAAGAGCTTTGTGCCGTTCAAGAGAAGTTGCGTGCAGAATGCGGAAAGGAAAAACTGCCTTTGACGCAAATGGAAGCAGTGCTTGAAAACAAAAGCCAAATTGAAGCGGAAGCGTCCCCTGAAATCGAAGCGTCGTTTTATAAACCGTCAAAGGTTGAACGTGCAAAAGCTTTGAAGGTGGTACACGAAAAATTCGCCGAAAAGTATGCAGCCCAACTTGAAGATGAAACTCAGAAAAAATTATTCAATGCTTTGTTTGACGAAATTCAATATAATATTTTGCGCAAAAATATTTTGGAAAGCGGAAAGCGCGTTGACGGACGTAGCCTTGAGCAAATTCGTCCGATTACTTGCGAAATAAACGTGTTGCCTCGCCCTCACGGCTCGGCGGTTTTTACGCGCGGTGAAACACAATCCTTGTCGGTCGTTACCTTGGGTACTATGGCTGACGAGCAAGTTTACGATGATATTGACGGCGAGCGTAAAGAAAACTTTATGCTTCATTATAACTTTCCGCCGTATTCGGTAGGCGAGGTTGGGCGGCTTGCTACGGGGCGACGCGAAATTGGACATGGTAATCTTGCTCACCGCTCACTTCAACCTATGATGCCTTCACGAAAAGACTTTCCGTACACTGTTCGAGTAGTTTCGGAAATTTTGGAATCAAACGGCTCGTCCTCGATGGCGACAGTTTGCGGTGGAACGCTTTCAATGTTGGCAGCAGGCGTAAAAATGAAAAAGCCTGTCGCGGGTATTGCAATGGGTTTAATCACCGAAGGCGATAAATATGCTGTTCTTTCAGACATCCTCGGTGAAGAAGACCACTTAGGCGATATGGACTTTAAGGTTGCAGGAACTGCCGACGGAATTACAGGCTTCCAGATGGATATAAAAATTGCTGGCGTTTCGTCTGAAATCATGAAAAAAGCTCTCGACCAAGCAAAGCTCGGTCGTTTACACATTTTGTCGATAATGAACCAAACCATTTCGGAACCAGCTAGCGACCTTTCAAAATATGCACCGCGGATCGAGTCAGTGAAAATCCCTGTCGATAAAATCGGAGCTTTAATAGGCCCAGGCGGTAAAAATGTGCAAGGACTTTCGGAAAAGTATGCCGTTACTATCAACATTGAAGATGACGGCTCGGTTATGATATACGGTACGGACGGCGAGCAAACAAAGGCTGCAAAATCCTATATTGCGGCGATGACTGAAGAGCCTAAAGCTGGAACCGTTTACAATGGCACAGTAAAAAAGATTATGGAATTCGGTGCCTTTGTTGAATTTTTACCAGGAAAAGAAGGCTTGTGCCATATTTCAAAGCTCTCGCGAAAACGTGTTGCAGCAGTAACCGACGTTTTGAAAGAAGGGCAGGAAATCCCTATTAAGCTTTTGGATATTGATAGGCAAGGACGCTTTAATCTTTCGTACATCGATGCCCTCGAAGAACAGGAAGAAAAATAGCGGTTAGGAATCGGGTTTAGTGAGGAAATGCTTCATTGCAAGTGTCGGTGTCGCTAATCCTCACTCCTGTACCTTAACTCATACGGGAGAAGTTATGGCTCAGGTTGGAATTATCAGTGCGGGTTCCTGGGGAACGGCAGTAGGCTCGCAGTTGGGAAATGCAGGACATGCAGTTTGTATGTGGACGCGGGAGCAATTTGTTGCTGACAACATAAATCAAACTCACGAAAATAAGCGTTATCTTTCTGGATATACGCTTTCATCAAATGTAACTGCAACAACAGATTTGGATGTTGCAACCAAAGACAAAGAGTTAATCATCTTGGCGATGCCTTCATTGTACTTGGTGCAAACTGTTGAAAAACTTTTGGAAACGGAAGCTTTCAAAAATGCAACAAATACAACAGACGAGCAAAAACCGATTATTGGTATTTTGTCAAAGGGCTTTTTGGAGTCGCCTGACGGTCAACCACTTTTTATAACTCAGATGCTTGAAAAAATGCTTCCGCCGTCGTTGAGTAATCGGCTTGTGTATATTTCTGGGCCAAGCCACGCCGAAGAAGTTGTGAGTGGCAAACTGACTGGTTTAATCGGAGCAAGTACAAATCCAATCGCTTCAATACGCACCCGTGAAATTTTGCGTTCGAGGACGCTTTTAGTTTATTCATCGCTTGATATCATCGGCGTGCAAACCTGTGCCGCTGCAAAAAATATTATTGCGATTGCGTTTGGAATGCTTTCCGCAATGACAGAAACCTCAGGTTTATTCGGTGACAACAGTGAAGCTTTGCTGCTGGCGGCAGGCTTAAACGAAATGCAAACTCTCGGAAAAGCACTCGGAGCAACGCACTCTGAAACGTTTACATCGATTGCGGGGGTTGGCGACTTGGAAGTAACCTGCCGAAGTCGCTTCGGACGAAACAGAAAATTCGGGATTGAAATTGTAAAAAACAATATTCTCGAAAAATTTTCTGGCATTGATGATATTATTAAAAATAGCGAGCGGCTTGGCTATCTTGCAGAAGGTGTACCAGCTTGTAAGTATGTGCATCAACTTGCCGTTGAAAAAAACGTAAAATTACAGATTTCCGATGCAGTTTTTAGAATATTGAATAAAGAAATTACCGTAAAAGAATTTATCGTAAAAATACTAACTGGAGATACCAACTAATGCTTGAAAACATAAGTGAAAAATTTTCAAATCTTTTTCGTTCGCTTTCAGGAAAAGGAACGATTAACGAAAAAAATATTGCGGATGCAGTTGAAGAAATCAAAGCGGCATTGCTCGATGCAGACGTGAACTTGAGGGTTGTTCGCCGTTTTGTGAATGCAATTGTCGAAGAATCGAAAGGTGAAAAAGTCCTTCGTGCGGTGAACCCTGGTCAGCAATTTACAAAAATTGTTTATGACAAGATGGTGTCGTTTTTGGGCGATGAGCGAAAAGAGTTACAGCTAGCTGGTAGCGACACGCAGTCTGTAATTTTGCTTTTAGGTTTGCAGGGCTCAGGCAAAACGACAACAGCTGCAAAGCTTGCAAAAAAGCTCAAAGCTGAAGGGCGAAAACCGCTTTTGGTTGCCTGCGACCTGGTGCGTCCTGCGGCGGTTGAGCAGCTTTCGGTTTTGGCAGAAAGTATAAATGTTCCGATTTACAAAGAAGATTCGCACGATGCAGTTGCCGTTGCAAAAAACGCTCTTTCCTTTGCGAAAAAAAATTTTTATGATACGGTAATTGTGGATACAGCTGGTCGTTTACAAATTGATGAAGCGATGATGCACGAAATTGTGGAAATTAAAAAGTGCACAAAACCAGCGGAAACGATTTTAGTTGTCGACAGTATGGCAGGTCAAATAGCGGTCGATGTTGCACGTGAATTTAATGAGCAGCTTTCACTCACAGGCGTTATTTTAACCAAGTTTGACTCTGACACAAGAGGTGGTGCGGCACTTTCGTTGAAGACGGTCGCAGCCGTTCCAGTGTTTTTTATCTGTACGGGTGAAAAACTCGATGCTATCGAGCCTTTTTATCCAGACCGTATTGCGAGCCGTATTTTGGGCATGGGCGACGTTGTTTCTCTTGTTGAAAAAGCCCAAGAAGTTTACGACGAAGCTGAAGCCGCCAAGCTGCAAAAAAAGATGGCAAGCGAAAGTTTTACGCTTGCAGATATGCTTGAGCAGTACGACAAAGTTTCGAAGATGGGGTCAATTCAATCGATGCTGGAAATGATTCCAGGACTTGCAGGCAAAATTGACGCAAGTCAACTTGATATGTCGGGAATGAAACGGCAAAAGGCGATTATCCAGTCGATGACGCTGAAAGAACGTAATAATCATTTGATTATAGGGCCTGCAAGGCGTAAACGAATTGCACGAGGTTCGGGAACATCCGTTTCTGAAGTTAATAAGCTTTTGAAACAATTTGAAAAAACGCGTAATGCAATGAAAAAAATGGTAAAAAATAAGGGAAAAGGTTTTCCTGGCATGCCTGACATGAGCGATATGTTTTAAAAACGCATTTTAGTTTCCGACGCAAAGATTTTGTTCTCTTATAGGTCAAGTTTTTCGCACTAAAAAATTTTTTGATTTTGCCGATATTTATGATATGCAGATTATCTCGTATGTACACAATGGCGAAACGGACAATGACAAAAAAAACAGAGAACGAAGTCTTTTCGGAAAAAAGACAGAGCTTTCAATTAATCCGCATTTTGCTTTTAATATTGCATTGAGTGCTGATGGACAAACTGAGGCATCGACAAAAAAATTCAGTTATGTAAAATTCCTTTTTAAAACAACTACTCTCATCCTACTCCTTGGCTGTGCGGTTTTGAGTTTCTATTTTACGCTTAATTTACAAACACATTTAGAGAATTTTACATTGTACACACTTGATGAGTCAAAGCGATCATTGCAGGAATATTTATTTCCGCAATCCGAAGAAAACATTTCTGCATCGGAGCTACTTGCCAATTCTGGCGATTTTTTAACCGAAGTGAGTTTTAAAAACTACACGGTTAAAAATGGCGACACTATAAGCGGAGTTACATATAAATTTGGCTTAAAGTCCATCGGAACGCTAATAGCCCTCAACGATATATCGAACGTAAAACGCCTTCGAGTTGGCGACACTCTAAAAATTCCGTCTATTGACGGCATCGTGCACAAAGTTCGCCGAGGAGAAACGCTTGCAAGTATCGCTGAGCAGTACGGTTTAACTTTGAATAACCTCGTCGATGCAAACGATTTAAAAACCGAAATACTCAGTATCGGCGAAGAAATATTCATTCCAGGTGGAAGTCTTTCAAACTTTGAATTAAAAAAAGCAATGGGCGAACTTTTTATCTTTCCAGTTCAAGGAAGATTAACATCGCCATTCGGCTATAGGAAAGACCCTTTCACTGGTTTACGTAGCTTTCACAACGGAATCGATTTGGCAAACAAAACTGGGACGCCTGTTAAGTGTATTATGGACGGACGGGTTAGTGAAGTTGGCTACAGTAGCATTTACGGAAACTATATTATCGTTGTGCATGACGGTGGCTACCAAAGTCTGTACGGTCATCTGTCGAAGGTGTATGTTAAGCGCGGAAGCAATGTCCCGCAAGGAGCCCGCATTGCAGCAATAGGCAGTACTGGACGAAGTACAGGGCCACACTTGCACCTTTCGATTTACAAGGGCGGAAAAGTTATAGACCCTCTATCGGTTTTACAAAATTAATCTATTCGCAAGATTTATTGCATTCACTAAAAACACTACGTACAACTTTGGTGAAAGCTGTTCGATGAAAAGTGCATAAAAATAAAAATAGTAAAAAATCGATTTAGCTAAAAAAGCATAAAATAAAAAAGCACCCCTACACTATCGTAGGAGTGCTTTTATCATCTCAGCACAGATTAAACAATGTGACAGGCACAGAAGTGTCCATGTGCAATTTCGCGGAATTCTGGCTTTTCACTCATACAGCGGTCAACTCGTTTCGGACAGTTAATGTGGAACGGACAACCAGGCGGCAAGTTAATAGGTGAAGGAATTTCACCAGTAAATTGCACGCGACGACGACGCTGCTCAGGGTCTGGTTCAGGGATTGCCTGAATCAAAGCCTGTGTGTATGGATGCAACGGCTTTGAATAAATATCCTCAGATGACGCAAGCTCCATAATCGAACCGAGGTACATAACGGCAACTCGGTCAGACATATGGCGGACGACGTTAAGCCCGTGCGAAATAAACAGCAATGTTAAATTTCGCTCTTCCTGCATATCAAGGAGAAGGTTCAAAACCTGCGATTGAACGGAAACGTCCAAGGCACTAACTGGCTCGTCGCAAACGACAATTTCTGGATCGAGGGCTAACGAGCGAGCGATAGCAATTCGCTGACGTTGCCCGCCTGAAAATTCGTGCGGATAGCGATAGTAAGAATCTTCGGGCAAACCGACATCCTTTAAAAGCGAAATTACTTTTTCGTATCGCTCAGTGGCACTCATTTTTGTTTGTATAATAAGCGGCTCTTCAATAACATATCCGACATTCATTCGGGAGTTCATTGAGTCCGCGGGGTCTTGAAATATCATTTGGATATTCTGACGAACATCCTTTAATTTTCTCTCAGGTAAGCGAGAAATTTCTTTATCTTTATAATAAATTTCGCCACGTGTAGGTTTATAAAGCCGCATCATTGTACGGCACAAGGTACTTTTTCCACAACCAGTTTCGCCTACCAAACCAAGCGTTTCACCTTTGTATACCGAAATGGTAACACCGTTCAAAGCATGAACGACCTCTTTCGAATAACGCCCCTGCTTAAATTCTTGAACTAAGTTCACAGCTCTAAATATGGGTTTATTTTCGCTCATCTTTTATCTCCTTGTACCTAAAGCATCGAATTAGGTGATTTGGTTCCATTTCCTCAAGCATCGGCGTGTGCGTGCGACAATAATCAGTCGCATGCGGACAACGTTCTGCAAAGCGACAAGTCGCTGGATACAGACGTGGAGACGGAACGACACCTTCAATATACGGAAGATGTGTTTTCGGTACAGAATCCATTTTCGGCATTGATGCAATCAAGCCTTGCGTGTAAGGGTGGCTCGGATTCTTAAATATAGTAACCACATCAGAAGTTTCAACGATTTGTCCAGCATACATAACTGCAACATCATCACTCACTTCTGCAACAACGCCCATATCGTGCGTGATATATAAAACAGCCATGTTATTTTTTTCTTGCAAATCGCGTATCAATGCAAGGATCTGAGCCTGCACAGTTACGTCCAAAGCAGTAGTCGGCTCGTCAGCAATCAACAACTCAGGATGACCTGCCAATGCCATAGCAATCATAACACGCTGCCTCATTCCTCCAGAAAGCTGAAACGGATAATTTTTTAACCGAGCCTCAGCTGAAGGCATCTCAACATCTTTTAAAACAGATAAAACATTACTTCTGCGTTCTTCCTTTTTAATATCAGGACGATGCAGATAAAAAACTTCACCGATTTGCTTTTCGATAACATGCACCGGATTCAAAGCCGTCATCGGCTCCTGAAAAATCATTGCAATTTGCGAACCGCGAATCGTGTAAAGATCCTCAACGGGCATATCGAGAATACTTTGACCATTATACAGAATCTCACCGTTTGTAATCACTCCGTGCGGCTGCGGTAAAAGCCGCATAATCGACGAAGCGGTAACACTTTTACCGGAACCAGATTCACCAACCAACGACAAGGTTTTTCCTCGATTGATCTTAATCGAAACCTTATCGATAACTTCCATTAACTCTTTGCCTTCCTTTCCGACATGAAATGCAACAGAAAGGTCTTTTACCCGTAGAAGTTCTTCACTCATTTATTTATCTCCAAATCGGCTGCCCCGATACAGGGCAGCCTTGAATTTTAATACTCACGTATAGCTGGGTAAGTCGCCCTACCCAACCCGCTCATACTACTTTTGCTTATAGCGTTCTGTCAAGTGATAGTAGCGAGGCTCGAAAGTTTTACCAGCTTTCATAGCTTCTTCAACTTCAGCCTTGATAGCTTCGTCAATCCACAAGTAACCGAAGATAGGATCTGTCCATGTTGACTCGTGTTTATCGGCACCCCAAGCAGGGAATCGAACCCATTTCCAAGCCATTGTAAAGCCGTATCCTACATAGTATACAGGAACTACCAAAGCTTCATCGTCAACCAAGTGCTCGATTTTTTTGCTGAACACTGCTTTGTCGGCAAAAGTTTTTGCAGCTTCCATTCCTTCAATCAACTTATCCATTTCCGGATTTGCATAGTTCCAAACGTTGTTGCTTTCCGGTGTATGATCCGTGGTTCCAGATGAATAGAAAAACTGTCGATAGCTCGGCACAGCACCTGTACTAAAGCCCATGAACATTGCCTGATATTGCTTTTTGCGGAGAGCTTCAAAATAACCGCTTTCCATTAACTTTAAGTTAATTTCAACACCAGCTTTTTTTGCCTGCTCAACGAGGATTGACATACGCTCAGTGTGGTGCTTTGCATAGTAAACAAGCTCAAACGAAACACGGGTACCAGCGTCATTCATCAAAATACCGTCGTTACCTTTTTTGGTATATCCAGCTTTTGCCAACAGTTTCATTGCTTCTTCGGGGCTGAAACCAGGCTTTCGGATAGTGTCATCATTGAACTTAACACCTGCAAATTCCTGTCCCAAACCAATGTTGTGATATCGGCTATACTCACCGTAAAGGGCTTGGTCAATCATGCCCTGAATATCAAATGCATAGTACATTGCTCGGCGAACATCTCGGCTCTTGAAAAGCGGGTCGCTCACGTTAAAGAAAATACAGTCACGGATACCAAGCAACGGTATAACTCGGTTATAGTAGCGGTCAATGTAACCTTTGGTAACAGGGTCTTTGCTTTCAGAGCGGCGAATAGCATCCGGAATAGCAACGCTGTAAACGTCAATTTTGCCGTCATAGAAATAGCTTTCCATCATATCGGCACCACCAGTTAACACCTTGTACTCAACTTTCTGGACGTTACCGATACCAGCAAAGTGCGGATATGCACGTGCCCACCAGTTATCAACTCGTTCGAAAACCAACAATTCGCCTGTGACGTTTTCATCTTCTTTCATCACATAAGGGCCAGTTGTCGGCTCATACTTCCAGTTGTACTCTTCATACCACTTTTCTGTCAGAGGTCCGTTGAAAAAGTGTCTAGCACGCGGACGGAAGTCGAGGTAATCAATCAACATTTCCTTTGAAATGTCTTCTTCTTCGTCAACCCAGCGAATCTGGAGAAGGTAGTCGCCCAATACTGTAACTTCAATACCTTTGTACCATTGATTATAGTACGGGTCATTGAGGTTCGGGTTAACATAGCATTCCCACGCAAAAAGCCAGTCGTCAGCAGTGCATTTTTTGCCATCAGACCATTTGATATCTTCACGGAGCTTGAAATACATTGTCTTTTCGTCAGCACCGTATGCCCAGTGAGTAGCAGAATACGGCAAATATGTTTGCGTATCTTCATTTTGCCACAAAAGGCTTGCCTGCATCCACATAAGACTTCGCATTGAACCATTCGATTCTGGTCCCGTGTATCGGAATGTTGCCGGCCACTCACTCATGGTGAAGTGCATTGTTCCACCTACTTTTGCATCTTTTGAAGCCAAATCTTTGCCTTCAGCTGTGAGCCATTTTACCTTTTCAGGCATATTTGGAACATCAAGTTCAACCTCTTTGTACGGATAAACCCAATCCGGTGCAGGCTGTTTCATTTCCTCCTGCATAATTGCTTCAGCCTTTGCTACTGCACTACCAGAAGCACCGCCTGTGCCACTGCCAGTCTTTGTACATGCAAAAACAAAGCTCAATCCAAGAAGGGCAATAATACCCTTGACCAAATTTTTGTTCATAAAAGATCCTCCTACAAATCTTTACAGAATACTAGAAACATCTTAGAATCAAAACTCCTCGAAGTTCCCCTCAATATTATAAAAGTGCAACCACAGAGTGAAAACACTATTTATAAACAGTAAATCGCCTCGGGTCAAACGCTTCGCGTAAACCTTCACCTACAAACGTTACCATAACCAAAATGACAACGAATGCAGTAACGCCACTTGACAAAATCCAAGGTGCAGATGTGTAGGTTTGCGTACCCATACTCAAAATTTCGCCCCAGCTCGGTGTCGGTGCTTGCAAACCGTACCCAAGGTAATCGAGCGATGTCAACGTACCGATACCGCCTGAAATAACAAACGGCAGCGACGTAACTATCAAAACCATAACGTTAGGCAAGATGTGAACGGTAATTATACGCCAAACACTTGCACCCATCGACCGTGCCGCCAAAACATAATCGCGTTCGCGCTCACGATAAGCCATTGCACGCATTGACCACGTCGTGCCTGACCAGCCGAACACAATGTTAATGAGAACGAACATCAAGAAAGTCGGTTTAAATATTGACGACAAAATCATAATCATATATAGATACGGAACTCGCTCCCAAACTTCAATGAAGCGTTGCGAAAGAGTGTCGAACCAGCCACCAAAATATCCCATCGCAATACCGAAAATCGTTCCGATAAAGTACGTCGCAACTGCAACCAACAACGAAAACGACATCGCAATACGGAATCCGTAAAGAACACGGGCAAAAAGGTCTCGTCCAATGGTGTCAGTACCCAAAATATGCCTTCGTGACCAGGACGGTGGCAGCGGATGATACATTTCGCCTTTTTTACTCATCGAATACCTAAAGACAACTTTGTTCCCATCAGGCAAGCGGATTTCATTGTTGTTTTTACCAATGTGATGCCATATATAATCTTTCGGATTATCAGACTCGACACTGGTGTCCTTCCCGACAGCAAAACCAATCCATCGATTTTTCGCGTTCGGAGCTTGCACAATCTTTTCAGGGGTCGCACTATTACCAAATTTTATCCAAACGTAATTTCCGTCGCTCACTTCAAAGCCATCATATTCACCGATGGGTACCCAGTTATACATACTTGCATCATCACCAGGCGTAGCATTAGCCGATGTGAGTGCAAAACCCAAAACTGGTGCAGAATCAAACGTCATCGCCAACGGATAATTAGAAGTACGGTCTGTTTCAAATGGATTATACGGGATGAACGGCAAAAGAGCCCAACCCCGCTTTGTTTCTCTCAAATGCTTAGCAAAATCGCGATACGAAACTTCCAACTCATCGCCGACTTTAAAGTTAAAATCATCTGCATAAAGCATTTTTGAATACGTTGGAAAATACAGCTTGCCATCAACCACCATAACAAGAGGGCGATTCGAAACAAACAACTCCGCAAAAAGCGAAATCAAGTATAACACAACCACAACAATAAGTGAAATTCGAGCCCGCTTAATTTCCATAAAACGCTCAAAGCGTTTTGCTGTCAGCGGATCTGGTTTAAATCGCTCAAAAAAGAGCTTTACTAAACGTCCGATGCTATTCGGTGTCTTTTCTTTTGTAATATCCATATTATTCACCTAACCTTATGCGCGGGTCTACAACTGAAAGAATAAAGTCGCTTAAAACGTTGCCGAGCAAGCTCAAAATCGAAGTCATAACCAGTGTTCCCAAAACAATCGGATAATCACGATCCTGAATTGCCCTGAACGATAGAAGCCCCATTCCGTTAATGTTAAAAATTTGCTCAATAAGGAATGCACCAGAGAAGAATATCGTAATCAAACCGCCCAAGCCAGCTGCAATCGGTATGATACTGTTGCGGAATGCGTGTTTCCACATTGCGTCCTTGTAAGTGTTACCCTTAGCAACTGCGGTTTTTACATAGTCAGCTGCCATATTTTCCATAATATAGTTTTTCATTGCGACAGTTAAAACCGCAAAGTTACCGATCGTGTATGCAATCATCGGCAAAAACATGTGATACACGTTATCGCCTATTTTTTGGAACAAGTTCATCGAATCGTAGTTCCGTGAAAATAAACCTCCTGAAGGAAACCAGTGCAATGTAAACGCAAAGACCTGCAACAAAATAATTGCAACAATGTATCCAGGAAGTGCATATCCTATAAATATAAATATTGAAGAAATATTATCGAAAGCAGTTTTATGTTTTAAAGCTTTTGCGACACCGAACGGAATACAAACACAGTACGTAAGTATAACGGACACAATACCGAACCTGAGCGAAATCGGAAATTTGCTTACAATCATATTCCACACTGGTTGTGTATACTTCGTGGAAGTTCCCAAGTTTCCGCGCAACAACTCTACCAACCAAATCCAGTACGCTTCATACCAAGGTTTATTAAAACCGTAAAAGGCAACCAATTTTTCAAGACTTTCCTTACTGAGCGACTGGGCTGTTCTAGTCCCTGACTTACCGCCTCCCGCGCCCTTATTGTTCCCTTGTTGTGCCATCAAAATGCTTGTTATCGCCCTTTCGACCGGACCGCCCGGCACGAAACGCGTTACAATAAAGACAACAATCGTTATCCCGATAAACGTCGGAATAATCAAAATCAAACGGCGTACAAAATAGTTGTTCAATATCATAAACTATTAAAACTCCTTCAAACAGTGTGCAACGTAGTACAACACTACAGCTTGTTGATTATAGCATAAAATGAACAATTTTGTCTAGTAGGTTACAAAAAAAAATGAGTGTTTTTTTGACTTTTTTTATTTTTAGGCAAAAATAACTTGTTCTCGGAAGTTAATTTTTGAATTTTTACGTTTTGAGCCTCGCTCGCCAATGGACGCACACCGCTTTTGAAAAGCAGTGCGGCAACCGTCCAAGTTGCGGTGT
>CALAEM010000073.1 GCA_937890985.1 uncultured Treponema sp.
GCCGCATTTGTTTTCACGGGCAAGGCTCTTCCCTCCGGTCAGAGCTTGCTTTTTGCTTAACCAAACCGCAAAAAGGATTTCCCCTTCAATCGCTGTCCGAGTAAGATAATTAGGTTGTGAATAAATGCTAAGTTTTAGTTTCATAATTTTTCTCAAATTAACAAAGATATCTCATTACCATAAAATTACAACCATTGTACATACCTATTATTTCCATCGTTATCATAATAAACTACCGGAAAATCCAACACAGATATTCTATGCTCATAAAAATCTATAATATCAATCATATGTTTTTTAAATTCTTTTTGTAACATATCATTATTTAATTGTTCTTTCAAGAAAATTATAAATTCATTATCCACGGTATAATTGATACAAGCTTTCAGAAGCTCAACAGCCAATAAAGTATCTACTGTTATATATCTTTTAAGTTGTTCAAATAAGAAATTATAATCTTTTTCGTCAGGATATTTACCTAAAACACCTGCACAAAATAAATCATACTTAGTATGTTGTACGATATGACTTTTAAAAATATCTAATATATATTCTGTTTCTTCTATAGTCATCTTATAATCAAATAAAACTTTTCCAAGATAAAATTTTTGTATTTCAGGTGTACCGGTATCACGTTCCTTATCTATCATAAAGGATACCATCATAAGATTACTTGTATAAGAAATAAAGTCTTTATCATTTTCTATCAAAAACGGTAATATATTATCTTTAAAAAATTTACTTAACATAATAGTTCCTAATTTTTTTTACTTTGTTAAATTTTGTGCTTTAGAATCAAAAATATAAGAATCGAGATCTATCCTATATTCCACACCTTTATATTCAAAGCGTTCTTGCAATACGTTTTTTCCATGAGGCAGAGGTGCTGTTGTTTTAATTTTCTCTTTCATCCTATGCAAAGCCTTTTGGAAATCGTGACTTTTTACCATTCCTCCATTTCCTTTACCATCAATTGATAAATTTACTATAGCAGCATCTACCCCCTAAAGAGCAGCTTTTTTTGTAACTCCAATATCAGGGTCTCCAATTATTGGACCAGAAGTACCCAAAGTTTTATTAGAGTTTCCCTTTAAATTTTGTTGAATCTGAATCACTATTGATGTAAAACCTTTTTTATCTTTATATTCTTTGACAAATATTATTTTCTACCTGTAAACCTATTTGTTTTATGATTATAAAACTTAGTATTTTGTCATTCTATGTTCTATAATATCACTTTTATCAAGCATTTCTTTAAAGATTTGTATATCTTCATGAAAAAATGATAATATAATATCGTTAAGTTTTTTTTCATGCATTTCTATATTATTTGTATGGATATTCAAACTAGTTACGATATTTTTTACTTCCATAAAATTATAACTTACAATTTTATTATCCTCATGTCTAAATTGTGATTCACCATAATTTTCTAACATTAAATTTTTTTTATTTAAAGGATCATATATCTGTATAATATATTCATTTTCACAAAAAGGAGAACTAATTATTTTATGTTCTAGATCCAGTTTTTTTAGTAATTCCAAAAGCGTATTCATATATTTATTTGCAAATTCAGGTAACATAAACATTTACTTTCTACTCATGGTAACACAATGTTATTTTTTCCATTCCAGATAATATCAACACGATTACCTTTGATATCTGCATCAAAAGTCATCGCCCCATTTCCAATAAGTCCACCATTGGCTGCAACTTTTTCAATAAATTGAGAAGCTTCGATAATTGCTGAAGACATCAAATCCAATTCAGATGGTGATAAATCTTCTACAAGACTTCTCCCTACATTACTGCTACCAATGATTGTATCAACATATATCCCTCCGTTTTTCTTCGTTTACTTTGGTTTCGCTTACCATTCTTTTTATTTCTTTTGTAAACCCCATATCAGGAGCCTGCCGTTCTATATAACAAACAAATCATTTTTGTAAAAGTCCTTCTTCTCCGACTCTGTAGAAATATTCTTTATTCTCCAATATTTCATAATGTTCTGAAATTTTATTATTAATATCATATTGTACTACTGCTCTGTAATCATCATTAACAATAAAATCAAAAGAACTGTTATTGCAATTTTTATTCAGTCTACAAATATTATTCGGTCCGTTTGAAATTTCCACTGTATAAAAATCGTCAGAAAGAATTACATTACATTTTTTATCAGAATCTGAAAGTGAAAATAGCATTTCATTTTGTTTCGGCAAATATAATATAATTTTTTCACCAGATTGAATTATCTCTATATTAACGACCCTATTTCCATCTATAGTATAATTTAATTTACAATCATTTGATAAATTGACAGTTTTCAGATTTTGTTTTGAACAGCCTACAAAAAAAAGTGCAATAATTATTACATATAAACTTTTCCTTTTCATTATTTATCCCCAACAAGGTTAGCATTAGAAATATGCAAGACAGTATTTATTACTTCATTTGCTTTTTGATTAACAAGTTTTTGATTTATAGAACTATTTGTACCAAATACACCAAGTTCTGAAGAATCTGCAAAAGCAATATATCTTAAATTATGATTGCGTTCATATTCTCTTGCAGAAGCTGAATTCTCAGAAACGTTATTAATCAATAATCTCCCATCCGGCTCCGTATACTTCAGCGAATTATTCCCAGCATAATGGTACACACTCAAGTTTACGGTGTTATAAATCCCGCCCTCGCCA
>CALAEM010000074.1 GCA_937890985.1 uncultured Treponema sp.
GCCTCTAGCAACTTTCGTGACAAAACAAATGTCAGCGTTGAAGCCGTGTTAGATTAAATTATTTTTCATAGTGGTACCTAAAAGAGATAAATACTAACTGTTGCCTTTCTACTTGATACACAATTCTATGTTCATGATTTATTCTCCTTGACCAGTATCCGGATAAAGAATATTTTAATGCTTCCGGTTTTCCCGTACCTGTAAATGGAGTTCTTTCAATTTCTTTTATTAAATCATTTATTTTTGTAAGTACTTTTTTATCCGTATTAAACCAATAGATATAATCAGCCCATGCCTCATCTGTAAAGAGTTTATTCATCTTGCAGCAACTCGTATTTTTGTATTTGTCCTGCTTTATGCTGCTCAATTGATTTTTTTAGATGAGTTGCATTCGCTTCATTTCTCAGCAAATAATCGGTTTCGATAAGGCTATTGTACTCGTGTACCGATAAAAGAACCAGATTTTCTGAATTTTTCCTTGCTATTATCAATGGCTCATAGTCATTGTACACTCTGTCCATGTATGCTTTCAGGTTACGACGTAAATCCGAATATGTAATGGCATCCATAACTGACCTCTTATAAGTACAATATATCGTACTCTTTTGAAAAAATCAAGCTGTATTTACCTTATAAATATCCACAGTCAGCATATCCCAGACGGCGCAGCGGAATACACAGACTGTAGATTTTATCAAATATTATTTTTTACTGCCGGTAAATGTTCCTCTTTTATTTATCGTTGCATTTTCCCACGTACCATTTACCTTGCCGGTGGATTTATCAACGGTTCCTGTAAAAGCAATTTTCACGTTGTATGCAGTTACATCCATCTCACCGCTTAGGTTGCCATTCCTTTCCAGCTTACCGCTTGCAGGGTAGTCTGTTGAACTATCATTAAAATTTCCTGCAAGTGAACCGAATTTGTCCGATGACATTTTCCATGTACCTGATATATCTCCGCTGAATGTCCCTTCATACGAACCGATATATTCTGCTGCTATTTCAGTTTTGCTGGATTTTCCACCATTAGACTGTTGACATCCAGTAATGAACGCTACTGTACTAATCATGACAACTAATACGCCAATCATTGAAACTACTTTTCTCTGTTTCATTTCGACCTTCCTTTCGCAATGCTTTTTTCATTGCAAGTTTATTTTTCGGTCGAAAGTCTGTTTCGATTGGTTCCGTACCCGCCTGCCGTTAGGCAGGTCAATCTAACATTGTTTTAAACCGCAACGGGCTTGTCCCGTTGTCGGCTTTGAAAACAATGTTATGTGATATTACTTCTGCATTAAAGTTGAATAATTCAAATGATTTTCTCTTGCAAAAGAAATAAACTCTTTTTCTTCCTGCGTTACTCGAATTTTAAATTTCAAAGGATGGCCAAACTTTAGTTTTCGACCAGCATTTTCTCTTGCTCCGCCATGTCCAAATTCTTTTACATAATTTGCAAGACCTGATTTTTTTAAGTATTCCTTTTCAGAAATGATTTTTTCATCAGGAGAAAGTTCTCCTTCCAATTTCTTAAAAACATAACCCTCCGAATCTTTCACATATACATATCCCATAATCAGACCTCCTTCAAGCGCTTCTCAGCAAGTTTTATAGTTTCTTTTGGAGTTTTCTGCGTCTTCTTTACAAAAACAACTCCTATTACAATAATTTTTCCTTCTTTATATTTAAATAAAGACCTAAGTTCATTTGATTTTATTTCAAAAATCTTTTTCTGAAGATGCTTTACTTTTACAAACTCAATTCCCTGTTGTTCAATTTTTTCATATTCTATTTTTAGTAAATCTTTTTGAGATTGTTCCAAAGATGATATTTCCGATTCAGCAACAGAAAGTTTTTCCACCTTAAACTTCACGATTTAAATATACCATTTATTTTGATTTTGTCAACAATTTCAATTAAATATACAAAAAGGCGGGTATAACTCGCTTTTTTATTCCTATTTTCGAATATTTTCAACTCTTTATCTATCCATTTTTACCAGTATCAAGATATAATTGAATTTCTTTTTTTCATAAATTCTATCAGTTCAACAAACTACAGTTAAACTGTATTTATCGGCACCTTTTACTAATTGATAATTCCATTTTTATTGATTAATATTTTCATTAAGCATAAATCCATTGTATACTTGCATTCCAACGCTCTGCGTTGTGCACATAACAATATTTTCAAAGCCGACAAGTTGCAACAGCAACTTGTCGGCTTTGAAAATATTGTTATGTGCTGTTTTTTATAGTCCTCTTTCTATTGCAATTTGTCTTAATTCCTCGCAAAATTCTTTACAATTGATACGTCCATACAAATTTCCTCTTCCTGCAGTCATTTGGCGTTTCAAACATTCAGGAATTCCATTTTCAGAATAAAAATGTACTCTTTCCTCTGGACCCCATGCTCCTTGATTTTGATTGTCTTCATGAACTTTAAAATCAACATTTGATGGATTATTTAGTATGTAATCAATAGCTTCTTGTTTTTCTGCTTCATTTTGAAATTTCAACTGCTGATTTCTTCCATAAATTAACTTACTCATAAAATCCTCCGAATTTTAAAATACTAAAAAAATATGTGAAAGGCAAATTTAATTATGCAATATTTGCATAATGCACATTTATTGCATTCATTACAGCAACAAAATCCATATTAGAAATACTTTCTACTTCATCATCATCGAAGCCGACACTCAGTACATGAAGAAATTTTGGAAATTCATAAATGCGTTCTACTTTTTCTGAAAGACTATCTTCAAGATTTTCTTTGATTCTATCAGCTTTTGAAAGTAATAAAAGTTTTTGATATTCAATGTTAATTTCCTGTGTTCTTCCGTTAGGGTGGGCATAATTAAAATGTTGCGTTGGAGTTAGAGCAATTAAATTTTCTAAATATGCACAAATTTCTGGATAAAGTGCTTTTGGGAAAATATGATGAATGTGAATTGCAGCATCTTTTAAATGTGCTTCTTCAAGATTCTCTGTAAGTCCATTTCTATATTGGTCATTAAACATGCGTAGGAAACGTTTTGCTTTTGAAGATTGATAATCGTAATATTTTTCGTTTACTTCTAAAGGATGTTCACTTACGTAAACTTTTCTTGTCATGCCTTTTGGTTTATTTGCGTAAATATCTCGGAAATTATTTCGATTGTACATTAACACATCAAAAGTTATTACATCGGAAGAAACATGACCGCCCTCCGTGCCAAGTGAATTATAAAAATATGCCAAAGGATTTATTACTTTTGTAAAAATACGACCACATTCTAAATCTTTTTTTATAGCTGTATAAGAATGAGTAAAATCGTAGAACTTTTGCTTTACTTGATTATATGCAACTTGCATTTTGTCCTTATTCATACTAGCGTTTTTTTGATTTTGGAAAAACTTTTCAAAATCAAAATATAAATCACTATCACTCAAAACTTTCTCAATGTAGCGAAATAAGAATTTTAGAGCATTCTTTTCGTTAATTGCAATGTATTCGAGAATTTCTAGATTATTAACCTTAAAAATGTTCTTTAAACTTTCTTTCCTTTCTAAAAGGACTTTTGAGTTTGCCAATAATTTCATAGGTTGTTGAAAGAATTTGTCATACTCATTTTTTGCTGCATTTTGTTTTGGACTTGGCTTCTTGAAAACTGCTTCGGTGTTTTGAACAGCATAATCACTAAACCAAATATCTTGTGTACAAAACTCTTTATTAGGATTTTCCGTTGCATAAAAATAGATACAATCAGCAATAAAAGACAAAACATCAGGAGTGCATTTCTGGTCAATCCATCTCCCATTATGCGATTTTCTAATGTCATAATTGAATGTTGTTATAAAATCAATAATTGACTGCTCTGTTAGCATAAGCCTCTTCCTTTTTTAAGGTTGTATTTTCTTTTAGCAATCCGTAAAAATACACAGAACAAGAATCTACATTTAATGAGCGTGTTTGGTAATTACGTGCAATTTGATAAAAATCTCGGTATTCTTGCGAGGAAAAATAAAGCAATTGTTTATCTGTTATTTGTATATTTTCTTTTGGTATCAAAATTGCAACCGAGCCATTTACAAGGCAATTTTTCGGTTTCCTTATAACACGAGGATTATAAGTCATATTTGGAGTTAAAAAAACATTATCTGCATTTAAATATTTTGACACAGATAAGTCTGAAATTTCCGATTTTTCTATGAAAGAATCATATTCGGAGATATTTAGAATTTTCGTGCCAGTATCATTGATATTTCGAGATTTTATAACTCGAATGCCTGTTGTTGCATTTAATCTTGAGTTTGTTATTTGCCTATCTCTAAAAACAGAAAATTCATTGAAATCTAGTTTGTTGTAAATTGAATCGAAAAAAGAATTACGATAAATAATCCAGTACGGCAATTCTTCTGAAAAAATATATTTTTGATTTTGTTCAATTTCTATATGTTTTGTTACAGATATTACTTTTGTTTTATTTGGAGTAGAATTATTTTTGATAAAAATTGCAATTGTTTCAACTAAAACGCCTTTAAAACCTTTTTCACCAAAATCAATAATACAATCGATGGATTTGTTTTTTAGATATTCTCGACTCTTCGAAAATTCGGGTGTATTA
>CALAEM010000075.1 GCA_937890985.1 uncultured Treponema sp.
TTTTTAAAAAATATAGTTTTTAAAAACCTCGAAAGTCAATTTACAATAATTAAGTATGCAGATATTGTAAATTGGCTGGCGTCCTTGAACATTCTTGAACTTCGAGTTTTTCACTCGAAAAACTCGATAGTGATTTTCTACACCGCCATCCTTGGCGGGGATGTCGCCGCTTGCCGTCCATCATGTTCCAGTACATTCTAGGAATACCAGAAAAGCCTAACCGCAATTCTTTGCTGGTTCGGCTCAAAGCGTAAAAAGCAAGATGAGCTTATGACGAAATTTTAGGCATTAAATCCTTAATGTATAAATCAGCCTTTGCCGAAAATAAAGAATAGAGGAATTTTGTTTTGGCTATTTTTGCAAAAAGATGTAAATGTTTTTCTATTGAAACATTTTATATATAGTTTTATAATACGTCGAGGTTTGAATTGGCACAGCTCTCATTTGTTAAATTTAGAAAAAATTCATATATTTTAATTGAAGGCAAAGAAGACATTGAATGCTTTTACATTATTCAAAGCGGGCAGGTTCGCATTGTAAAAGAGTCTGAAGTTGTCGTCGAAGAAGGCGGAAACATCTTAAAAGCGGGTGATTTTTTGGGTGTCGTTTCCTGTATGGCAAGGCACAACCAAGTTGAAACCGCCATTGCCGTAACTGACGTCGTTTTGATTGCTGTGCCATATAATCAGTTCCCAAGCCTTATTGCACAAAACACACCAGTCGCGATGAAAATCATCTATTCTTTTTCGCGGAAGATGCGTTACCTCGATGAAGCACTAACTCGCATCACATTAAAGAAAAACGTGTCGCCAGGGCTGGAGCATCTTTTTACTATCGGCGAATACTATATGCGAATGGGCAAGTTTTCGCTTGCGGTGTATCCATATTATCATTACTTGAAAGCTATGCCCAACGGCAAGAATATCCAAAAAGCGAAGGACAACCTTATCGCCATCCAGAATATGAATGTGCATATTACGAGCGAGATGATAGGCTCAAATAACGAGTCGTCAACGCGTTTGTACAAGGGCGAAGCGATGGTGTTTTGCGAGTGTCAAACTGGCTCGGAATTGTACATCATTCAAAAAGGGCAGGTTAAAATCACAAAAATCGTTGACGAAAACGAAGTGCTTCTTGCCGTGTTGAAAGAAGGCGATATGTTCGGCGAAATGGCACTGCTCGAAAACAAGCCCCGCTCGGCGAGTGCAAGCATGACCGAAGAAGGTGGGCGACTTTTGGCGGTCAACTACAACAACTTTAAGTTTTTGGTTTCAACTCAGCCGCAGCTCATTGCGAGTTTGACGACAACTTTTGCCGAGCGAATATGGTCAATGTACCGCCAACTGGATAACACGCAGATTATGGAGCCGCTTGAAAAAATGTACGATATGCTAGCCTTGCAATTTGAAAAAACGCACATTAAGCCGATGCCAATGCTGCCATACTCGTTTAACTTCGGTCCGATTGAGCTTGCGAATATGTGCGGCATCCCGAAGCAAATTATGTCGTCGTCGGTTGCGGACTTTTTGCAAGAACCGATTGTCCGTTGCGAAAACTCGAAAATCGTAATCACCGACCAACTAGAACTTGAAAAAAAAGCGGCGTACTTTAAGCGAATGCAGCAAATCGAAGCCAAACGTCGCGAAATACGTGCAAAAAGCGGCAACTATTGGTAAACCGCCGCTACTTGGAGGAGTCTTACCGTCATGAAAAAATTATTTGCAAGTTATATCTTTTTGGGACTTTGCCTTGCCGTCTTCGCACAAGGAACAGTCGAGTCAAGTCCAACTTCTGGTGCAGGAAAAACTTCCGATGAAAATGGGGCTATCGCACCGAAAGCTGATGGAATATCGAATACTGAAAAGCTAAAACCATTGCCAGTAAGTTACCGCGGTATTTCGTTGGGTATGAGCTTGGAAACTGTCAAAGATGCTCTGAAAGCCGATGCTATTTTCGGTTACCGCGGTGAGCGGGACTTTTCGCTTCTAGCAGCTCCGAACCGCAGTTTGATTGAAACGCAAGGTTCGGCCTTTATCGAGCGGGCTTGGTTTCAGTTCAACGAAGAAAGCTTGTACACTATAACGCTCAAACTGAACACCGCCAAAGTTGACCATTACTCGATTTACAAGCACTTTTGCGAAAAGTACGGTGAGCCACTTGATATCAATCCGCATCGTGCAATTTGGGAAAACGAAACTGTCCGCATCACCATTGAAAAACCGCTGACAGTGAAATACCTTGACTTGAGCGTTTTTAATTCGATGCTTGAAAAATCGCAAACCGAAACTACAAAATCGGAGAAAAACCGTGAAGCCTTTGTCGAAGAATTTTAGCAAGCGTAAAGCTGCTGCGAGTTTAATGCCCCGTACGTTTGCAGCTTTTTTGTGTGTGGCTCTTTTTGCGTGTGCAAGTAAGCTTCCGACCAAAGAATACACGGTCGTCAAAGCCGACGGTGAAAAAATCCAAATCACTCTGGAAATTGCGAAAACAGACAAAGATAGAGCCAAAGGTTTTATGGAGCGTGAGAATATTCCTGACGGAACAGGTATGCTTTTTGTGTTCGATGAAGAGCAACGATTACGCTTTTGGATGAAAAATACGCCCAGCCCTCTTTCGATTGCCTACATCGATAAAGCGGGCGTTATCAAGGAAATACACGACTTAACGCCATTCAGCAAAGAGGCGGTTGCGAGTGCCTTTTCCTGCAAGTATGCCTTGGAAGTGCCGCAAGGTTGGTTTGCCCGCGTCGGAATTACAAACGGAGCCCGCCTCGAACTCCCAGCAAGCGAGTAAACGCCGCACAGTCAGCAAAATCAAGTTTACTAAAAATGCTCGAAGTTTCAACGTGCAATTGTCGTTATTCACCGAGAGCTTATCCACGGGGCGGCGAAGCCGCCCTCCTTGTACCGAAGCTTTTTCGGAATACGCCTGTTTACCAGCGTACATCCTTTTACGCTGGTAAACTTCGAGTTTGCTCCCGCACGCCTTTCGTTGGCGGTTACATCAATAGTTCGCGGTTAAGTTGTGCGTACGTCATTGTGCACTGTTGCTTTTGTACACCGCCATCCCGGGCTGGTTAGCCTTAAAGCGTCAGAACCCAAAAAAATATTTCCGTATTTTATCGCTTGTCTGTTTCGCGAGGTTTACCAAACGCACGGACAATTACTTCCTTTAAGTTGGCTACCACGCTTTGGGCGATTGACGCTTGCTCGCTTTGCTCTGTTTCTGCATCGCGGTTTTCGGGCAGGTATATTTTCGGCAAACCTAATGTTGCCGCCATTTTTAAACGCAAAGCTGCTTTTTTCACGGGGCGGATTTCTCCGGCGAGGCTTATTTCACCGACGTAGCAGGCACTTTCGCTCGGTAGTAAGCCCGTGCGTGCGGAATATAACGCAACAGCCAGTGCTAAATCGCTTGCACTTTCACGAAGTCGGATGCCGCCTGCAACATTGACATAAATATCTTGGTCGGAAAAAGTCAGACCAATCCTTTTTTCAAGGACGGCAGCAATGCGGCTAACACGCGCTGGTTCAACACGGTCGGAAAATACGCGACTCAGCGAGCTTTTTGCTGGCACAGTCAATGCTTGCACTTCAACCAAAAACACACGGCTACCTTCAAAAACTGGAACAATTGCTGCCCCGACTGGCAAGTTTGAAGCCTTGCTTGTTAGAAAAAGTGATGCAGTATTATCGACGGGGAGAAGCCCGTGCTCGCTCATTTCAAAAATACCCAACTCATCGACCGAGCCGAAACGGTTTTTGTTTGCACGCAAAAAACGCAAATCCTCATCGTTTCGCTCGAAAGAAATAACCGTATCGACTAAATGCTCCACAACCTTCGGTCCTGCGATGCTGCCTTCCTTCGTAACGTGAGCCGAGAAAAACAAAACTGCATCGCGGTCTTTTACCCAGTTGATTAACTCGAACGCACAGTACTTTAGTTGGTTAATTGTGCCTGGGATAAATCCTGCATCTTCGTGAAAAAGTGTTTGCAGCGAATCAATGATTACAAAAATCGGGTTGACTTTGTTGAGGACTGCTTCGATTGTTTTCACGTTGGCGGTACATAAAACTTCGACATTGTCAACATCGAGTTTCAATCGGTCAGCACGTCCTCTGATTTGTCCAGCGGATTCTTCACCAGAAACGTAAAGGACTTTTTTACCACATTGTGCAGCTGTCTGCAAAAGGAGCGTTGACTTACCGATGCCAGGTTCTCCGCCGATGAGAATCGCAGACCGTTTGATTGCACCACCGCCCAACACGCGGTCAAACTCGGAAAGTCCCGTTGTCAAACGTTCGGCATCTTGGCTTTGAACTTTGCTCAGCGGAATGTTCGTTTCTGTTTTGCCTGAACTTTGCTTGAAAGGATTTTTGAGCGAAGCCGACTCATCGGCGGTTTCTTCGAGAGTGTTCCATGCTCCGCAGTTGGGACAGCGTCCTAGCCATTTCGGTTGGGTGTATCCGCATGCGGAGCATGTAAAAACGATACTTTTTTTTGCCACGCCTTATCATTCCATTTTTTAAAAAATTTTTCAACAGGTGTGATAAACTTCGTTGCAAAAATAGATTCTGCTAAAACGCAACTGTTGTGCGTTCTGCGATGACATTAGGCTCGGCAACTGCATCCGCCATAAATGCTTCCCTGCTGTCATCGTGTTCGATGTTTGACATCGGACGGAATGCAACATTGTCGGCAACAACTTTAATCCTGCTGTAATTTTTGCCGTCATTTCCTTTCCAGCGGTCTTGCTTTAATCTGCCGACGATACGTACGCCGCGCCCCTTGCGTCCGTCAGTGGAACAAAGCTTTGCCGTTTCCGCCCACGTTTCCACATCAAAAAACGAAGTTTCGTTGACTTTTTCGTTGTTGGACATATAGTAGCGGTTGGTTGCAAGCGAAAAACTGCAAACTTCGGTGCCATTCGGCGTCAACTTCAAAACAGGGTCTCGCACAAGCCGTCCCTCGATAACGATTGAATTAATTGTATTCATAAAACCTCCAAAAGATAAGCTTTTTTCGCGCGCAAGTTGCTTTATCCAGTTGCTTTAATTATAGCGGTAAATATTTTTTTTATGTGCATATTTTCAAAAAAATCTGCATTTTTGTGAAATTTTTATAAAAAAGAAAAAAAATTGCTTGACAATGAGGGCTAAATACACCATAATAGTATTAGACTTAAGGAGAAAATAAAATGCTTGAAATTTCGACTGGTACCTTTATGCTTGGTATTTTGATTTTTGCACTTCTTCACTATTTGAAATATTGCAAGATTGAACAACTAAAATTAAATTTGGGCTACGAAAAAATATTGCTAAACGAGCGAAAAAGTTTGGATTTATATCTTGGCTCAATCTCGGAATTGACTGTGAATGATTTGCAGGACGCAGCAACTGCAAACAAATTGTCGAAAGAACTTGACACGCATCTGGATAATTACTTGCGCCAGCTGGATTTGGTTTCGTATCACATCTTGAACGGAAATCTGAAAGAGAGCTATTGGAAAGAAAATTACTGCACGTACCTTGACAGTGTTGTGAAAAACTATCCGGACAAATTTAACGCACTCAACACAAAATACGGAAACGTATTGACTTTGTGGAAAAAGTGGAACTATCTGCGGGTTGAAGCCTAAAATCTTTGGCACATGATGGCTCCGAAAGGAGCCCGTGGGCTGCACTTTCGATAAATAGAATACTGTATCTTTTATGGAACAACAACAAACGGTGGCATTGCCGGAGCTTGTGTCGCCTGCTTTTCGTGAGTTGATACGTGGTGCGAGTCCGAAGGCGGCAGAGGCACTGAAGCGGGAAGTGTATTTTTCGGCGGCGGAGGACGTTGCGGTTGATTTTGAAGCTGAAGACCCGTTGGGTGAAAGGTATTATCGGGCGACGGATTGGAGTGTGCATCAGTATCCAAATCGGCTTTTAGTGCTGACGACGGGGCGATGTCTTTCGTATTGTCGGTATTGTTTTCGTCGCGAGTTTACCGCACGTGAGCTAGGTTTTTTGAGCGATGCGGAGTGGGACGCAGTTTTGGATTACGTTGCTGCACATCCGCAAATTACGGAAATTTTGCTTTCAGGTGGTGACCCGCTTTCGATGCCCTTTGAGGTGTTTCGGCGGGTTTTGTTGAAAATCCGCTCGCGATTTAAAAATTTGCTTATCCGTGTTTGCACTCGAGCTCCTATTTTTGCACCAGAGCTTTTTACGGTGGAAATGCTTGCGTTAATGCACGAGTGCAAACCGCTTTGGCTCATTCCGCACATCAATCATCCTGCCGAGTTGGGCGAAAACCAAGTGAAGGCTCTTGACGCTTGTGTCAATGCGGGAATTCCAGTGCAATCGCAAAGTGTTTTGCTGAAAGGCGTGAACGACGAGCCAGAATTGCTTGCGGAGCTTTTTACGCAACTTGTTGCGTTGGGTGTGAAGCCGGGGTATCTGTTTCAGCTTGACACGGCACGCGGTACGTCGCATTTCGCGGTACCTTTTCGCGACGCACTTGCGATTTGGGCAAAGCTGCGGAATATGCTTTCGGGGCTTTCGCGACCTGAATTCGCGGTTGACCTTTTGGACGGCGGCGGAAAGTTTTCGCTTTCGGCGGTGTCACTTCACGACGATATTATGGAAATAACCGAAACAGGTTTTAAGGTACGCCGCAGCGATGGAAAAGTTTATCATTACAAGTAAAGGTGCCGTGTCTGCGTACTTTGCTAAAATGCTTTTGATAAATATTGCTTAGATGCAAGAATCTAAAGAAATTATGTCAGGGTGCCGAAAATCAATATATGAAAGTCTTTTTTAAGGTGTTAATTATGTTTGGGCTGTGTACCAGTTTGGCTGCACAGGCAAATGTTCCGCTTGCTTCTTTTGAGCATATTCCTGACAGTGCTCGTTTGCGAAAAACGATTGCAGGTGTTTGGTTGTCGGCAGATATTGAAACGCTTGAGCGGCTGCAACCGACCGAATATACGGACGGCATCGGAAAAAGATTTTCAGTGGAACGAGTTATCTACGACGATGTGGTTGAGGTGCGGATAATACCTTACGATACGAATTTTTACAGCAAGAAAAAAGCTGGCAAGGCGGTTGACGCTGAAGCTGAAGCGACGGCAGAGGGCGAGAATGTTCGAAATGCACCGAGCGAAGAAAAAAGTGATGCAGGTTTTGCCTCGGATTCTGTGAGCGATGCGGAAAATCAAAAAAAAGAACCCGATGCTTTGCCTGAAAACTTGGTGCCGACGGATTTGAATGCACAAATACCGCAGGGAACTTGGGTTTTGCGTCGTAATAAAAAAACTGGAGAGCCACTTTCCATAACGATTTATTTGCGTGAAAGTAGCGAGTTGTTTATTGTGTTGCATCCAGCGAAGTTGGAGCGTATTCGGGATAAGTCGCTTATCGATTTTTGTCTTTTTGGGGCGTACGTTCGCAGAGACGTGCCTATTAGTTTCAGCTTTGAAAGTTTGTATTATACGTCTCTGGTTCAGCTGAAAGAGCGAACGAAAAGTATTTTGCCTTGGGATAGTTTTGACCCCCCGACGACACACAGCACCGTTGAGGCAACGTCAAAGATTACCGCCGAGCGTTTGAAGCAACTGGTTTACATTGACGACGGAGCTTTTGATGAAAACGGTGTTCCGCGTTATATCGAAACAGGCAAGCGGCAAACGGAACAAGATATCCGCTATGCTTGCAGTATCAATGAAATTCCTGTCGGGCAGAAAATTGTCGGTGGCGTGAATTGTTCGGGCTTTGTGAAATGGATTGTCGACGGCATTATCAAGCCAGTTGCTGGCAGCGGAACATACATTGTCTCGCTGCAAAAACCTACCGATGTGCCGAATACAGGATTTACGCAAAGCTACGAAGAAAAGCGTGACTTGTTTTTTGGCTTGGATTGGATACGCAATTTAGCGGCAGCTCGCCTTTCCCTCACAATGCAAAAAACCGTGTACCCGTCTCAGACGGGGATTGACGTTACGGTCGAGCCGTTTTCTTTTTCACTACCAGTGCATCCGCGTGAAGGAATGACATCAAAGTTCGCAGGCTATTTTAAATCGGTGGGTTATCAAATCGAGTACTTGAAGCCGCTTTTGTATTATCTTGCGATTACTGAGCCTGAAAACTTTTACCTTGTCAGTGTGAGTCGCGAAACTGGCGTGCCTCCATTGCGTCAATATAATCATGTTGCGGCTGTATTTCCGTACTTTGACGTACTCGGTTGTTTTCACGTCGATGTGTACGAAAATGCAAAGGCGACTGATTTAGATAAGTTTATCGCAATTAACAAAGGTGCATTTGTTTCATTGGTTCGCATTGCTGCTCCAGAGATAGGATTTTACGCACCGTAAAATATCTTTTGCATCATAATGACATAATGCAGTAATACATTGATTTTAATCCCACACAGAAAAGCTTTTTTGCTTTTTATTTCGCAAAAGTTTTATCGACGGCTTAAAAGTTAATTGTTCAAACCTAAAAAGGAGAAGCCTTCTGAAAAAACTTAAAGGCATTTATTTTAAGCTTTTTGAATAATACGCGTTAAGCGCATTACGCTCCAAAGCCAATCATCCTTTGCGTGGATGAGCAACAAGCGTATTCCTAAAATGCACTGGAACAGGATAGGTACATTCAAATCCGCACGGATTTTAATGTACCACATCGGGTGAACTTCTGGTTAATGGTAACAACGGCAGACTGAAATCTTGAGTGTTTTGTGTAAAAGCCTTTGACATAAAAAGTTGTTTGTGATAAAATTTGTGCACGTATGAATTTAGTGTTTGTTTTGTTGGCTGCGGCGGTTTTTTTTATTTCGTTTACAAGTCTTTCGTTGATTGATGGCTCGATATGGGCGACAACTCGCTTTCCGCTTCATGAACCGTATTCGGTGTTTTTTACTCTCGACAGTTTGCAGGGCAAGACGGATGCAACAATTGCCACGGAAGCGGGAAAGCTCATCGCCTTAAACGCTGTGGTTGCTTTTGCGGTTGCAGTCGGTGTATTTTTGTTTGCGAAAAAATATCCAGCACGTAGTAAATTAATATATACTGCGGCTTGTGTTTGTGCTGGCTTACTTTTATTTGCGGCGGGAGCTTTTGCATATAAAAAATTGCACTTCGGAGCTTTTTTGAAAGTGCAAAAAATAATGCACTCGAAACCTGTGCATTCGGATTTTTACGAGACTGAATATATCGAGCCTGCTGGTAAGGTAACTTTTCCCGAAAAGAAAAAAAACCTCATCGTGATTTTTTTGGAAAGTTTTGAAAGCTCGTACCAATCTGAGGATGCAGGCGGGCTTTTTACGGAAACGCTCATTCCGCAAATTACGCAATTTGCTGCTGAAGAACACGCAGTGAATTTTTCGGCAAATGATGCACTTGGCGGCGGTAGCGATGTAAACGGAACGAACTGGACAATTGCAGCAATGCTTTCAAAGTTTGGCGGTGTTCCATATTCGTTTACAAAAGCCGAAATGAACGCTTTGGCGGGTGGAAAATTTTTGCCGCATTTAACAACGCTCAATGATATTCTCGCTGAAGGCTCGTACACTCAGCGTTTTCTTTTCGGCACGGATAAACACTTTGCGGCACGCAATCTACTTTTGGAAAATCACGGAAATGTGGAAATACACGATTTGGATTATTACTCGGCAAAAGGGCTTATCGCTGATGAGAGCAAAACGTTTTGGGGTTTCGATGATGCTCAGCTTTATGAATTTGCAAAACTGGAATTAGCAGAACTTTCGAAAACGAGACAACCGTGGTTTTTGGGCTTTTTGACACTCGATTTGCATATGCCTTACGGATTTCCTTCGCACGATATGGAAGTGAAATTCACCGATGCACAAAATCCAAAAAAAGCACAAATGAAAAATATCGTTTTTGATACCGACAAAAAAATAACGGCGTTCTTAAATTGGTGTAAAAAGCAAAGCTGGTTTGATAACACGACGATTGTTATGTTCGGCGACCACACTTTTATGAACACATCGAAAACTGCATTTTTTGACGCACTTGATAATACTGCTGCTAGATATTGGTTCGATTTATTTGTGAATGTTCCGAAGAACGTTGTGGCAGAAGCACCGAAAATCAAGCAGAGGCAGTTTGCATCTTTTGATATGCTGCCCACGATATTGGCGGCTTTGGACTGCAAGGTTGAAGGCGAGCGACTTGGCTTGGGCGTGAATCTTTTTAGCGGTCAGCAAACACTTTTGGAGCGTTACGGCAAAAACCGCCTAAATGAAGAGCTGATGAAAAAAAACACAGTTTACAGAACATTTTTGCAAAAGTAAAATTGCGGACTGACTCGTCATAAAAATATCGCGGAAATGAATTTTTGAAATTTTACACTTCGGACTGAAAACACAAATGACGGACGTGGCTTGCTTGATTTTTGTTGGTGTTTATTTACAATGAAGCTGTGATGAAACGACTGTTTTTTTTGTTATTTACGTTTGGTTGTGTTTTTGTGGCTTTTTCACAAGTTGCGGTTGACCTTTTCGACCCTTTTTATGCGGACTTAACGGATTGGGAAAACGAAGGCTTGATAAACTATGCGCCGAATATGCGTCCGTTGCCATTGCAGGAAATCGAAAGGATTTTGAATCTGGTGATGGAAGCTGGAAATGAACGCGAACGTCGCGTCGCAACGGAGCATCACGCCCGTATTTTCGGTCGTGCATTTCATTTCGGAGTTAGCTCGGAGCTTGGGTTCGGTCTCTCGAAGGGGAGCAGCATTACGTATTTTGACTTTGCACCGATGGTTGACTTCAACTACAAGCTGGCAAAACTCTTTTCGCTTTCGCTAAAGTTCGACGTGCATGGCACAAACAAAATACCGACTGCCGAACCCAACCCAAAGTTTTTGTTTTCGAAGCGTGACATCAGTAATGACGACGTTTCAATCGGTAAATTGTACATTCTCCCTTCGATTAAATCGGGCATTACGTTAGGTAATGCTGAGTACTATTTTTCTGCAAACATAGCTCGAACGAGTTACGGTCCGTTTTATGATTCGGGCATCTTCGTTTCAAGCCATGCGAAAAACCACGGGCAGTTCAACTTAGTCCTTAACAACAGGTTTGTTTCATATGTCCAGTCGTTTTTACCGATTGCAGCGACAAACGGCAACGGCGGTAACACATCGCCACACAAATTTTTGTCGATACATTCGCTTCACGTCCGCCCGTTTGAGTGGCTTTCGTTTGGGCTTGTGGATTCGGTTATTTACGGCAAACGCTTCGAACCGATATATTTGATTCCTTTTTCGGTGTTTTTTGTTTCGCAAGGCATCTATGACTTTCCAGACAACAGCTTAATCGGCATCGATTTTACCGTCAAGCCGATAGACGGTCTTCGTATCGATGGAGCTCTTTATGCAGATGATATGGGCTTTAACGATATTGTAAAGTTCAAAAAGGATTTTAAAGCACGTATGTCTGGGCAGTTTGGAATTTCATACACGATGCCTAAAAAACATTGGTTCCGCTCAGTTGCACTGGATTATACTTTTGTAACTCCGTTTGCATATACACACATTTCTGGAAACGACGGCACCGATGCCAATATAAACTACGAAAACTACACTCACTCCGGACAAGTTTTGGCGACGAACCTGAATCCAAACTCAGACCGTCTCAATTTGAAATTGCAGTTTGAGCCGATTGACAGTTTAAAGATAACGCTCAACAATACTTTTATTCGACACGCAAATATCAACGAAAGCGTAACCGACCCGCGTTTTTTGCTTAAATATATGACCGAAAACTATAACACAACGGGAACCGTTTTCAATCACGCATCAATCAATAGTCCCGATAAAAACGGCTATTCGGATCGTTTGCACCTTTTTCAGCATGCGACACCGTTTCTAAAACAGCAAACGATTGAATATATCAATCAGCTTTCGTTGGAGGTTTCATCTGTGCTTCCAATCAAGCGAAGCGGCGGTTATATGAAGTTTATTATCGGGTACTGCTTTGAGGCGGATATCAACCCTGGCGTCAACAATCCTATGTTTAGCAAAACCGCCACTTCAACCCCGTGGCTGGGAGCCGTTCTCAGCGAAGTTGAGCAGGGAAATTTTTCGACCGGTAGCGGTTCATACACGACGCAGCAGGTTATCGATGAGGCAAACCGCCAAAAAGCTGAATGGCGTGCAAAAGCTCTCGGTAAAAAATTTAACCACTACTTGAAGCTCGGCGCAACTTTTGCATACTAACCGAATGTGCAAAAATCAAGGTTACTAAAAACACGCTACCTTCAACTATCTTTTGTCGCCATTCACCGAATGCTTATCTAAGGCTCAACTGGTGGCGATTTCTCTGCCACCAGTTGAGCTTCTTTTATGGGAAGCATTTTTCGGAATACGTTCATCGTTCAAACCCGCCAAAGATGCGGTTCACGAATTGACATCCTGTGTCAATTCGTGAACTTCGAGTTTGTATTAAAACCGTGTATCCTGCACGGTTTTAATACAAACATCGTGAGCTTTTATACCGCGTCCGTCCGTGGACGCTGCTGACACTAACGCTGGTTCACAAATTGACGTCCGTGTCAATTTGTGAACTTCGAGTTTTTCACTTGAAAAACTCGATAGTGATTTTGTACACCGGCATCCGTGGCGGGGATGAGCTTTTTGGGTATTCCTAAAAAGCTTGTGGCAAATGATGGACAACTTAAAATCCGCCCAAGCGGATTTTAAGTTGTCCTGTGGATAAGCTAAACCGTTTACAGATACCAGAGATGGAGAAAAGTTTTGTAGGCGGAGGTTGCGAGGAGCTTGAAGATTTTTTGAATAGGGATTACAATACGAAAAATTTATAGACTGCGAAGGTACGGATGAACGAAGTATACACTGTTGTTTTGGATGACCCTTTAACTGTTGCGACGATTTGCGGAACAAACGATAAAAATTTGGAGTTGTTTGAGGCGTATTTTCGTGTGCCAATTGTTGCACGTGGGAATGAGCTGATATTGATGAGCTCGGACGAAAGTCGGATTGCTGAGTTTGAGTCGTTGATTCGCACTATTGTGAATTCGCAGGAATTTCGTTCGGGTACGCCAGATGAATTTATCGCATCGACAGTTAAGACGCTCACGGATACAAGTGGTGAGCAGAAAACTATCGAAGGAATTCACATACCGCGGACGAGCAAAACTGTGTATCCGAAAAATGCAAAGCAAGCTGAGTTTGTGTCGGCGATTAAAAAAAGCGATTTGACTTTTGGGATAGGACCAGCGGGGACGGGAAAAACTTACCTTGCGACGGCGATGGCTTTGCAGTTTTTGCTTGAGCACAAAGTTGAAAAAATAATTTTAACCCGTCCCGTTGTTGAAGCAGGCGAAAGTCTCGGTTTTTTGCCCGGAGATTTAATTCAAAAAATTACGCCGTATTTGCGACCGCTTTACGATATCATTGAGCATTTATTGCCACCACCGCTCTTTCGCCGTTTAGAAAGCGACGGGCTTTTTGAAGTTGCACCGCTTGCTTATATGCGCGGACGAACGCTCTTTAATTCTGTGGTGATTTTAGACGAAGCACAAAATACAACTGCAGAACAAATGAAAATGTTTTTAACGCGGCTTGGAACAAATTCCAAGATGATTATTACTGGCGACCCTGGACAGTCCGACATCGACGACAAAAAACAGTCGGGACTTGCACACGCAGTTTCCGTGCTTGGAAAAATTTCTGAAATTGCGATTGTGCAGTTTACGGCAAAAGACGTTGTTCGCCATTCGCTTGTTCAGAAGATTATAAACGCATACGAAAAAAAATAGCGGCGTGCTTGACTAAAGTAGCTTTTGCTTTTTCGCCGCGTCCAAGATTTTTGCGTTCCAAAAATTTTTTTTCATATATTTGTCGCGAACTTCGTTTTCGTTGGTGAGCATTACGCGGCTTTGCAATAGCTTAAAACTTTTCCCGAGATAACTGATTGCTTCGGAAGAATGCTCGCCGTTTAGTTTAACGCTAACGTCATAACAAAAATAAAAAAACCAATGTGCGTAAATATTTTTTTCTGTGGCAGCTTCACCTGCGATGTTATTCATCTTTTTCAGTGTTTCTTCCAGCTTTGTTTTATTTTCCGGGTCAAACATATTGAGCATGAGTATTTTGCATCGGTAATAATACCAAAGAAAACGGAACAAATTTTCGGCAGTTGTTAAACAGATTTTTGTTTTTAAAGTTAAATCTTCTGCGAACGAAAAGCCCGAAATTTTCTTTTGTGCCGTTTCAAATCTTTTTGCGATTTGTGCCAAAAGTTTTTCCGTGCTTTCGTTCGAAATATCTTCCGCAAATAATTTGTTCGTCTCATCTTTTATAATCGGTGATGTAAACAATGATGCCAAAAATAAAACTGTTGCATCAAAATTTGTATCCAAGTATTTTATAAAAATTTTTTGTGCTTGCATTGTTTGACTTTGAAACGACAGCATTAAACCGAGCCAAATCTCGCACACAGGAACAAAGTCTGGAAAATATTGATTTGCAAAATCGCCTGCGGAAGTAAAAAGCTCGTCTGCTTTTCGATAGTCGCCCATTTGCGAATAAATTCGTCCTGTCATAAAAAGCGATTTAACTTTCCAGTTTTGTGCAAAATTTTTTTCAATCGTTTCATCGAGCTTTTTTAAATTATTCAACGCAAGTGTTAAATCGTTTTTTAAAAAATATGCAACGCTCAAATGAAATACAACTTCGCACAAAAATTCTGCATCATTAATCTTATTTGCAATTTCAAGTGCATACGAAAAATAATTGATTGCATCACTTAAGTGCGAGCGTCGCAAACTTAGCATTCCTAAAAAAAACATCGACTTATATTCGCCAGCTAAAAGGTGATGATACTTAAACTCAGTAATTGCTTGCTTGATTTCATCCAATGCTTTTTGGTGCAAAAAGTTATCAAAGTAAGATAATGCTTTTTGATAATGCATCATGCCGTTTGCAAAAGGCGTGTTGCAAAATTTTTTTTCGATATCGTCTTCGGTGTATTTTTCTGCAGATGCTTTGTGTAAAAAAATCGAAAGGAAAATTGTGTCTGTTTTTTTGTAATGCATTTCATGAATGACTTCGATAAATTCATTTGACGGAGCAATTTCGCCCGCGTTATATTTTGCAATCAAAAATGACGAAAGCTTATCGTACAATATTTGAGTTTTTTCACTGGCTTTATTTTCGATAAAATCTGCAAGGTGCGTTGAGTGTGCATATAAATTATTCGGCTCGAAGATAATGCCGCCAGCATACAACCACGCACAAAGCGACGCAAAAAAATCTGGAGACTTATTCAGCGAAGTTAAAAATTCGGTAAGCTCATCGATAAAAAGAAACTTTGAAAAAATCGTCGTGAGAAAAACCAAGCCAAGCATATCGTCGGCAATCTTCGCAATGCTCGGTAATTTTTTTGAAAGCTCACGCACTTCCGCTTCTGGAATAATATCTAAAATTTTATTTATTTCGGCATTTAGTTGCTCATTGCGCAAATCACCAGAATAAATAATCGGAAGCTGCCCGCCGTTTCTTTTTTTGTACATCTTAAAATACAGTGAAGCATACAACAAAAAAGCATCTGTAAAATAATCGGGCAATTCTTTTTCGAAGCGGTGTTTTTTAAAATACACAACGGAAGCCGCAACTTGATTAAACGCAAAGCGTTCATCATCGGTTAAATATTTTAAGTCGCTTTCGAAAATTGGATTTTGCAAAATGAAATTATAAAGTGCCCAAAAAAAAGAATCGTTTTTGTGCAGAACAATTGACGGAACAGGTTTATCACCACTCGCTTCCGCTTCGATATTTTCAAACATAGTGAAAGCTAAAATTTTGCAAATTTTCAGCGACGTATCTTCCAGTTGAACGTAATCCGAAAAAGTTTTATATTCACTGTTAGTAACGTAAAACGAGTTTTCGTCGATGAGAATATTGGACATCTTTTCAAAATGATTTTCCAATTCGACATCATCAAATGTATCAGGAGTTTTATCGACGGTGATGCGATAACTTTCAAGCAGCGATAAATTCTTTTCAAAAAGGCGGTGCAGTAAAAACAAAAACCGTACACTCGAAAACTCATGTGCGAGAACTTCGCTTGTAAAATAAAAATAATATTTATTCGATTGCGAAAAAAAACTTCCGCCGTTTGTGAGACAAAGCTGCTCGGCACTTTTTAAAATATCCGCAAAACGTGTGGTATAAATTTTTTTTACCTGCCGTTGAAATGGCAACTCCAAAAAAATACAAATCATAATTTGCGCAATTATAAAATAAAAAATAATTTTAAGCAAGGTATAAAATAAGCACTGCACTGAAATCAAGTTTAGTAAAATGCCGGGGCGTTCAATGTTTCAATGTATTCATTAACCGAATACTTATCCACGGGCGAACTTAAAATCCGCTTGGCGGATTTTAAGTTCGCCATCATGTGCCAACCGTTTAACATCGTACATCCTTGTACGATGTTAAAC
>CALAEM010000076.1 GCA_937890985.1 uncultured Treponema sp.
AGGTAATGGGCAACACGGACGTTGTAAATTACCGAGCTTTTGAGTGCGGGGAAAAGCCAGAGCCTTAAAAACTCCTCACGCCGAGCATTGTTGGTTACATCATTGCATTGCGTTTTGAGGCGTGAGTCCCTTGTCGGGTGAGGCTAAAAGCGTAAAAAGCGAAAATTCATTTCCGTGATTTGCGTTATTGTGTATTGCGGCAAATTTCACAATATGTTACAATGTGGCATTTACAAAGGACAGTCGAGGACAATAAATGAATAAATACATTCTTGCGTTTGATGCTGGAACGACCAGCACAAGGGCAATTATCTTTGATGAAAACGCCCGCATTGTAAAATCGGCACAAAAAGAGTTTCGCCAAATATATCCAAAGCCAGGTTGGGTTGAGCACGACCCGATGGAAATCTGGGGAGCACAAAGCGGCGTTGCCCGTGAGGTGCTGGAAATGTCGGGAATCCGCCCCGAAGAAATTGCCGCTATCGGCATCACGAACCAGCGTGAAACAACAATCGTCTGGGATAAAAACACAGGAAAGCCAATTTACAACGCTATTGTTTGGCAATGCCGAAGGACTGCCGACTACTGCACAAAACTCAAACAAAGTGGCTGGAGTGACAAGATAACCGAAAAAACTGGGCTTATTATTGACGCGTATTTTTCGGCGACAAAAATAGCTTGGATTTTAGACAATGTCGCGGGAGCGAGGCAAAAAGCCGAACACGGTGAGCTTTTGTTTGGAACTGTGGACACTTGGTTAGTTTGGAACTTAACGCGTGGAAAAGTCCATGTTACGGATTATTCGAATGCTTCTCGCACAATGTTATATAACATTCATACACTTGGGTGGGATAGGGAAATTTTGCAAGTTCTGAACATTCCGCTTGCGATGCTGCCTCGCGTGGCAAATTCGTCGGAAGTTTACGGATATACCGACCCGAGAACCTACGGAGGGGCAAATATTCCCATTGCGGGAATTGCTGGAGACCAGCAAGCGGCTTTATTCGGGCAGGGGTGCTTTGAAACGGGGACGGTGAAAAATACTTACGGCACGGGTTGCTTTGTGTTAATGAACACGGGCGATAAACCCGTGGAATCGAAGTGTCAGCTTTTGACGACTATTGCTTGGGGTTTAAACGACAAGGTGTCGTACGCACTCGAAGGCTCGGTATTTGTCGCGGGAGCTGCAATTCAATGGCTGCGTGATGAGCTTCGTTTGGTGTATGACGCACCGCAGTCCGAGTACTATGCACAAATGGCTGAAGATAATGGGGGCGTGTACGTTGTGCCGTCGTTCACGGGGCTTGGTGCACCGTATTGGGATATGTATTCCCGTGGCGGTATTTTCGGGCTGACACGTGGCACAAAACGTGAGCATATTGTACGGGCAGCCCTCGAAGCGATCGCGTACCAATCGAAGGAAGTGATTGAAGCAATGCTCAATGACACAGGCTTTAATCTTCCTTCGTTGCGTGTGGACGGCGGAGCTTGTGCGAACGATTTTCTCATGCAGTTTCAAGCGAATATGCTGAACTTTCCGGTTGACCGCCCAGAAGTGCGAGAAACAACTGCGTTGGGAGCTGCGTACCTTGCAGGCTTAGCTGTGAAGTATTGGAAAGGTCTCGATGAAATTTCTTCCAAAGTGAAAATCGAAAAGACTTTCACTCCAAATATGCCCGAAAGTATCAGAGAAAAAAATTACCGAGGTTGGCTTCGAGCTGTCGAACGCACGATGAATTGGTTGGATGAAGACGCAGGCAATTAATGACAAAATGCCCGACAGTCAATTTTCGATAGAAACAAAAAAACAAATATTGTACAATGCACCTGATAAAACTATGATAGCAACAAAACCTTTTTTTGACAGAACCTTTTTGAAAACGCTTTTAGTGATTGCAATTCCGATTATGTTGCAAAATATGATGAATTCTCTTGTGAATATTTTGGACTCGGTGATGATTGGTCAACTCGGCACGACGGAAATCGCGGCAGTCGGTTTGGGTAATCAGCTTTTCTTTTTGCTAAATTTGGTTTTGTACGGAACGGCTTCTGGCGGAATGGTTTTTACTGCACAGTTTTGGGGCAAAAAAGATTTAGTCAGTTTACGAAAGGCATTCGGTTTGTCGCTTTGTGCAGCACTGTTTATCAGCACGCTTTTCACCGTTGCCTGCGTTTTCTTCCCCGAAGAAATTCTCGGTTTGTATTCTTCCGATGTCGCGGTTATAAAAACTGGAGCCGAGTATTTGCGTCCAGTTGCATTTTGCTTTGTCCCTTTCGCAATCAGCTTTATGTTTATTTTTACGCTGCGAGCTATCGAAGAAGTAAAAATTCCTGTTGCGGTTACGATTGTTTCGATTTGCGTCAATGCCGTTTTGAACACGCTTTTGATTTTCGGGCTTTTCGGTTTTCCGCGTCTCGGCGTAAAAGGGGCTGCCATTGCCACAGTTGCGGCACGCACGGTTGAGCTTTTTTGTTTTATAGTCGTCACGAAAAAAAAGAAGCTGCCGATACTTGGAAGCCCTGCCGATCATTTTTTGTTTTCGCCACGGTTTGTGGTTACGTTTTTTGTGATTGTGCTGCCAGTCATTTGCAACGAGTCGATTTGGTCGCTCGGTATCACATTTCATCACAAAATTTTTGCTGGCTTGAATACCCTTTCGTATGCGGCGTTTAGCATTACCAGCACAGTGTCACAACTGACGTGGGTTGTGTTCGTGGGACTTGGAAATAGCGTTAGCGTTTTAATCGGGAAAAAAATCGGCGAAGGAAATTACGCTGAGGCGAAACACTATGCGACAAACATTGCAGGCTTTGCACCGATTGTTGCAATCTTCGTTGGAGCTTTGCTAATTCCGCTTTCGTTTTTGGTGCCATATATTTTCAATGTTGAAAATGAAGTGTCTATGCAAGCACGTCTTTTTTTTATTATCCTTGCGTTATGCTATCCGATGAAAGCCTTCAATATGAATATGGTTGTCGGCGTTATCAGGGCTGGCGGCGACACAAAATTCGGCGTTATCTATGACACACTTTTTATGTGGATAATCTCGATTCCGCTCAGCTATACGTTGTCCGTTCACACGACACTTCCATCATGGGTGATTTACCTTTGTCTTTTCGCCGACGAGCCCGTCAAAGTTTGCGTCGGTTTGTGGCGACTGCGTTCTGGCAAATGGCTTCATTCGGTTGTGTAAAAAGCCTTCTTTGCTTCTATATTTTTGTCAAGGCTGTGCGAATCTCGTCGTCCAATTAAGTAT
>CALAEM010000077.1 GCA_937890985.1 uncultured Treponema sp.
TGTGAAACCTCGCAAGGTAATGGGCAACACGGACGTTGCCCATTACCAAGGATGCCACCGCCAAGGAAGGTGCGTTTGAGCAATGTTCGTATTCCTAAAATGTATTTGCACAGGATAGGTACATTCAAATCCTGCAAGGATTTGAATGTACCACATCGGTTGCACATTTGATGAATCGAGCGTAAATGGCAAATGGAAAGCTAGAGGATTTTCGCGGCGGCATTTGTTGCTTCTTGATTTTATTTTGATACTTTTGTAGAATCGGTTTGTTGGTATTTGTATGAAGTGCTTTATTTTGGTTTTGTTTTTGTGTTCATTGACGGCTTGTGTAAATATTCCCACGTCTACTAGTGTGCCAGATTCGTTGGGCTACGAAGATATGATAGTTTTAGCCCAGCGTGAAGTCGACGCAAATAACTATCGCGGTGCAAAGGCGTATTATGAAATAATGATTGACCGCTTCGGTACTGACGCAAATGTTTTGAATATCGGCGAGTTTGAAATTGCACACATTTTGATTAAACAAAAAAAGTATGAGCAGGCTGCTGTTTTGTTAAGGCAGGTTGTGTCTCGCTTCGAAGGCTCGGGAAGTGCATTGCTTAAACCCGAATATCGAAAGTTGGCTGAAAACGATTTGAAAAAAATAGCTTCGAAGCTCAGTACGCCAAAATCCGCCGACTGAGTTGCAAAGTTTGCGTCTTTGCGGCAGTGTGCAAAATGAAAAAAAAACCGTTTGTGCTGATTGTCGGCGTAGCTTTGGTATTTGCACAAATGGTTTGTGCCTATGCTGAAGATGAGACTGCGGAGAATGCCGCAAAAAGCCAAAGTGAGCCTGCCGCTGAGCTTTCCGTCGATGACTTGCGGCGTATTTTACCAGTGCTTGCCCGTCCTTTCCCTGTTGCGGCAGACCCCACAGAATTTTTACCAGACGGAAAGCCTGAAACTGCCGTGCATCGTCACGACAGTCCGTGGCTTTATTTGAAAGCGATGCAGCAAGGATATTCTGAAGTTACCGATGTGCTTTTTGACACAGACACAAATGAGTGGTTCATAGTTGTCAACGGGAAAAATTTTTTTTGGTCGGAAGGACGGATTTTGCCCGAAGCAGAAAAAGACCTCGGCGGAAAATACCGCTCGTTTTTTCCTTACGATTACGAAAAGCGGATTTTTCAAGTGTCGCGTGACGAAAAGGAAGTTTTTGCGAACCTACTTGCCAATCAAAAAAAAAGTACCGCAAAACAAAATTCTCTCCAATCTAACACGTTTTTCTTTTCGGAAATTTACGGTGAAGTTAGCGAAAATGCCGTTCAAAAAAAATTGCGGGCGATTGCGTTTTTGGGCAGTACCGTTTACGTGCATGAACGAATAGTGCCGAGTTTGCTTGCCGTCAACGCAGAAATTTCCGCCTTGAAAAAAGCCAAGCAGTACAAAAGCTTTTTTTCAAATTACCTGACGACGTACGGCTTTAACTGGCGCACAATCGAATACGGCGACACTTTGAGTTTGCACGCTTTAGGCATAGCCGTTGACGTGATGGCAAAGCGATACGGCAAGCTCAACGCATTTTGGTATTGGGAGTCAAAAGTCAACGACGAATGGTTTTTGCTGACACCTGAACAGCGTTGGATGCCGCCACTTGACGTTATCAATGCGTTTGACAGGCAAGGTTTTGTGTGGGGCGGTTATTGGGCACTTTGGGACACTATGCACTTTGAATACCGCCCCGAGCAAATTTTCGCTTGCGATTTTGCGTTTTCGGAAACGGAGCGATTTTATACGGATGCCGACATTGAGCGGCTCGAGGCTGCTGAAAAAGAAGCTCAAAACAAAAAAGAAACCGAGGAGCAACCCGCAAATGACAGCTCGGCACAAAACGACCAGAACTCAGAAAACGCAGAAGATAAAAGCGTACAAACCAAAAACGAGGAGGCTCAATGAACCCAACCATCAATTCGGAAACGATATTCTTTGCACTGTCGGCTTTGATTTTGTTTGTGAGTTTCGTTTTTGGAGTGCTTGTCGGAAAGATTTCGGAAAAGCTACATTCCAGCTCGCGGATTAAACGTGAGCGGAACGATGCCCTCAAAAAATCGAAGGCTGTGTTGCGCGGGCAAATTTACGAGCAGCTCGCTCCTTTTCTTCCGAGCTTTCCGGTTAATCCCAAAAGCTTGAAGTTTTTGGGTTCACCAGTTGACTATGTGGCTTTTGTTTCAAATGATTCAAACTCTGAAGAAATTGAAGAGATAGTTTTTATTGAAATAAAAACAGGAAAGAGTACGCTCACCGCATGCGAAAAATCAATTAAAAACGCTGTCGAAAAAAAACGTGTCCGCTTCGTTGAATATTATTTATAGAATTAAAATAATTATAAAAAATACAAAAAGCTCTTGATTATTTTTTTAAATTTTTGTATTATCAAAAGATACTATATATGAGGAAGGTGTTTTTATGAAATCACTAAAAGGAACAAAGACAGAAAAGAACATTTTAGCTGCCTTTATTGGAGAGTCGCAGGCTCGAAACAAGTACACTTACTGGGCTAGTACCGCGAGAAACGAGGGATTTATCCAAATTTCGCAAATTTTTACCGAAACAGCCGATCAGGAAAAAGAGCATGCAAAGCGATTATTCAAATTTTTGGAAGGCGGTGAAGCGACAATAACTGCCACCGCACCGACTGGCGTTATTGGAACTACTTTGGAAAACTTAAGAGAAGCCGCTTCAGGCGAAAATCACGAATGGCAGCACATGTATCCAGACTTTGCGAAAGTCGCTGACGAAGAAGGCTTCGCAGAAATCGCAACTGTTATGCGAAACATCGCAGTTGCAGAAAAGCAGCATGCCAAACGCTATGAAGCTTTTATCAAGCGACTCGAAGAAAACAGTATGTGGGTTCAGGAAGACGCTGTAACTTGGCGTTGCCTCAACTGCGGTTTTATCATTGTGAGCAAGCAAGCTCCCGCGAAATGCCCCGCCTGTGCTCACCCGCAAGGCTACTTTGAGCGACTCGCCGAAAACTGGTAATACAATTTTGCCTTGACACAATTAAAAAGCGGAAAGCGTTTTGCTTTTCGCTTTTTTTATGCCAATTTGACAACTGCCCAACGACAACTTGCACCTCAATCTTCACGTCTTTCACATCAGAAAGCTATTCACCGAAAGTGCAACTCACAGGCAACCTTCGGTTGCCATCATGTGCCGAAAACTCAATACGCTAGGTTGATAGCAATAACCTGACAAATACGTATTTCAGTTTTGCCGCTCGCTCGTTTCACAGGCTCAAAATTCCAAATAATGATAAAATTATCCGCAATTTATGTTTTGACAGAAAGGCGTGCAATGAGTATAATGAAGCAATGAATTTTACGTTTTCTAGTTATGATGTGATTATAGTTGGAGCAGGACACGCTGGCATCGAAGCGGCATTGGCTTGTGCAAAGTTGGGAATGCAAACTTTGTTGATAACACAAAGTTTGGACGCGGTCGGCAAACTTTCGTGCAATCCCTCAATCGGCGGAATTTCCAAAGGGAACATAGTCCGCGAAATCGATGCCCTCGGCGGCATAATGGGCAAACTCGCTGACCGCACAATGCTGCAATACCGCTTGCTAAACAAAAGTCGCGGTCCCGCCGTCCAAGCTCCGCGCGTCCAAGTCGACAAGGCTTTATATTCGCATTTGGCAAAGCAGGCTGTCGAAACCCAACAAAACCTGCACGTGTTTCAAGACACCGTAATTGACCTTATCTACAAATCAGACGGTACTGCTGTTTCAGGCGTAAAAACCGAACGCGGAAGAGCTTTTAACGCCGCGGCAGTGGTTATCGCGTCAGGCACTTTTTTGGAAGGCAGGATTTACATCGGAGAGTACACTTCGCAGGACGGCAGGCTTTCAGAAAGGGCTGCAATCGGATTGGGTACAGCTCTTCAAAACAAGGGCTTTCGTATGCTGCGGCTTAAAACTGGAACACCGAGCCGCGTGCTCCGCTCTTCGATTGATTTTTCCAAGCTTCAAATTCAAGAAGCCGAACCAGTGATGCAACCCTTTTCTTTTGATGCGGCACCAGTAAACCGTCCGTACATTCCATGTTATGTAACTTACACGAACGAAAACACCCATCGCATAATCCGCGAAAACATTTCACGTTCACCGCTTTATTCGGGAGTTATCAAAGCAACTGGTGCAAGGTACTGCCCGTCCATTGAAGACAAGGTTGTTAAATTTCCCGAAAGGGAGCGGCACCAACTTTTTATCGAGCCAGAAGGTCTTGAAACTGGAGAAATGTACATCAACGGACTTTCCTCGTCAATGCCAGAAGACGTGCAGGACGCATTTTTACACACAGTTGCTGGTTTGGAAAACGCTGTCATCACGCGTCCAGGCTATGCCGTCGATTATGCGGTACTGTATCCGACGCAGCTTTCTGCCGACTTGCAAACAAAACGCATCGCAGGTCTTTTTACCGCTGGTCAAATTAACGGGACATCGGGCTATGAAGAAGCTGGCGGTCAAGGCTTAATCGCAGGCATCAACGCTGGCCTTTTCGCCAGAGCTTTCCGTGAAAAAAAGCCTTACACGCCTTTTGTCCTGCACCGCGACGAAGCCTACATCGGCGTGATGATTGACGACTTAATCACACAAGGCGTTGATGAGCCGTACCGTATGTTCACCGCCAGAGCCGAATACCGCCTCAAGCTCCGCCACGATACCGCCGATGAGCGGCTAACCGCCCTAGCCTTCGAGCTGGGCTTGCAAAATAGTTCAGCCTATGAACGCCTTTGCCAAAAAGAAGCAAAGAAACACAAATTGATTGAGCTGTGGAAAACCGAAAAGCTCGATATGTCAAAAGCCTCAGAATATCCGCAGCTGAAAAAGCATGCAGGTGAAACAGTTGAAAAAGCCTTGCATGATCCCGAAGTTACGCTTGAAGCTGTGTTGAGCGAAAAAACTCGAACCTTCGAACCTGATATTTTGTACAACGCCGAAACCGAAATCCGCTACTCCGACTATATTGCCGCCCAAGACACACGCATCGACAAAGTCAAAAAAATGGAGCACACCAAAATCCCTGCTGACTTTAATTACGACGCGATTTCAGGCCTTTCCACAGAATCCAAAAACCGCCTGAAAAAAATCCAGCCACAAACCCTCGGTCAAGCGAGTCGTATTCAAGGTATCCGCCCATCCGACATAATGCTTTTGATGGTCGAACTTTCAATGCACAAATAATTATCTTCATTCACAGAAAGTGCAGCCGATGTGGTACATTCAAATCCTTGCAAGGATTTGAATGTACCTATCCTGTTCCAAAAGCTCTATCGAGTTTTTCTAACGAAAAACTCGAAGTTCAAAAATTGGCACGGACGCCAATTTTTGAACCGCATCCGTGCCGCCACCGCCAC
>CALAEM010000078.1 GCA_937890985.1 uncultured Treponema sp.
TTCGGGTTAGTAAGCATATCTTTGTCGGGAACTCACGGCTTGTGACAGCCCTTACTCACCAAGCGGGAATAGACACGACGGAGCAGGCAGCGAAGCTGTACTACTACCACGCCGATCACTTGCAAAGTGCACAGTTTATCACGGACGCGAACGGCGAAAAGTACGAGCACATCGAATACACGCCCTACGGAGAGCTGTGGATAGAAGAAACCGCTCCCGGCGTAGACAAGTTACCGTTCCGTTTTACCGGTAAAGAGCTTGACACAGAAACGGGTTTGTATTATTATGGTGCTAGGTATTTAGACCCGAAGTACAGTAGGTGGCTGAGTGGAGATCCTGCGTTAAATGATTACATGGCTGGTTCTTCTGTTGGTGAGGGTGGGATATATAACACCGTAAACTTGAGTGTGTATCATTATGGTGGGAATAATCCGGTAAAGTATGTGGATCTGGATGGAAACTGGATTGAGACCGGTTGGGATGTAACTTCTTTAGCTGCTGGAATTTATTCATTTGTAAATAATGTAAAAAATGGAGATGTCTTAGGAGCTGTTATTGATGGTGCTGGAATTATTGCTGATGCAGCTGCTGTTGCATTACCACTTATTCCCGGTGGAGCAGGGACGGCAATAAAAGCTGTACGAGCAACGAAGGCTACAGCAGAAACTCTTGTTGCAGCCGGTCAAATATACTCCGGTGCAACGAATATCAAGGAAGGCTTTGAAAAGGGAAATGATATTCAACTTGCTGCAGGTTTAGTTCAAACAGTAAGTTGTGTAAAAAGAATAGCTAATTCTGTGAATGAATTCCAGAATATTTTACAAAAGCCTTTACATGGAAATAATTTGAATACTACAAAACCTGCAGAAGGATATTCCCTAATAGATAGAGACTCTAAAAAAATAATGAAATATGGTGAAACAACACGGGGAAATAAACGATATACACAAAAATATCTTGATGAAAATAATGTTAAAATGAACTTTGAAGCAAAAGGTTCAAAGCGGGCAATGCATGATTGGCAACATCAAAAAATTCTTGATTATAAAAACTCAAATGGCGGTGCAAGGCCACCGTTAAATAAATCAGATTGGTAAAAAGAGGTGTAATATGGTATTATGGATGAGTTCTGAAGAAATGGCTGATCTTGGAGATGCAACAAGCCTCATAGAAAACGAAATAGAGGCGAGGATTAATGAATTAATCAAAGATTGTAAACTGGGTGACTATAAAAAGTGGTGTCTTATTGTGATGGTCTTAGATGACAGAGGTCCAGATTGGAACGAAAGAGTTCGGCGTAGCCTAAAAGATAAAATTTTGGAATTTAGGCTTAAAATTGATTACGATACCTATGCCAACTCATCGTTTGAAGGGAAGAAAAAACTTGTGATAAAGCTTTTACTTAAATCTTTAGACTTGATGCATAAATGGAAAGATATCAAAAAATCGGAAATCAATACGATTAAAGAGATTATTTCAAACGAATATAAGGGATTACTGGAAAGTGAGTACGATAATGAATTGATTGAACTTGATTTACACGGTTTAACAAAGTTGGTAAATCTTAATGTTAACAGAAATAAACTCAGCTCAATTGATATAACCGGATGTACATCTTTGGAAAAACTCAATATCAGCAATAATGATATTTCCACTCTTGCCGTAAAAAAAGAAGATTTAGCCAACTTATTCGATATCAATGTAAGTGGTAATAATCTCAACAAAGTGGCATTCAAAACAATTTTTGATGCGTTGCCAGATCGTACCGACTTATACGCTGGATCTATTTGTCTTTACATCACAAAAAAGAGTTATAACGACAGAAACTTTAAGAACTTTACCACTGAAGAGCTTGATACCATCAAAGCCAAAAACTGGAAAGTGTATTATTTGGATGAGAACTACAACCAGCAATTTCTTTAAAAGATAGTTAAAACAGTTGCTAGAGACAATGAGTCGACCTGATCTTGAGAAACTCGTAAAAAAGACAAATTCAGCAAAAAATGCTTTAATGATTTTTAAGATATGTTCGGTTTTCTTCTAGATGAGCAAGGAGCTTGACACAGAAACAGGTTTATACTATTATGGAGCTAGGTATTTAGACCCGAAGTACAGTAGGTGGCTCAGCGGGGATCCGGCACTGGGTGAGTACATACCCAAAGCCCCAATAGACGACGAAGCAAAGAAGTATAACGAGAACTTGTCTGGTATGGGTGGCATATACAACACAGTTAATTTGCAGCTGTACCACTACGCGGGGAATAATCCAGTCAAGTATACAGATCCGGATGGGAGAGTTGCTGTAGTAGATGATGCTACTGTAGTAGTTGTTGCTGCAGGACTTTTGCTAACAGCGGGAGTTATATCCATAGCGAATAACCGGTCTTATAAAGATGCTGTTTCTGATTTAGCATCACAAGCTGGTGAACTTGGTAAAAATATCATTGATGGAACAATAGAAGCAGGAAAGTGGATTGGTGAAAAAAGCAAAGAATTTGGGACATGGATAGGCGGTAAACTAAAGACCGCGTGGGATAATATTTTTGGAGCTAAAGATAAAAAACATACACCAGATCAGCAAGTTTTAAATGAGTTAGGTAAAGAAGCAAAGCAAAATGGTGGAGTTAGTGAAAAAGATGCTGAAACATTGGTTAATTGGGGAAATGAAGTAGGATTACCATCACGTGGACCAGAATCACATCCAAATAGACCACATGGAAAAGAGCCTCATATTCATGTTGGCCATAATGATCATATACCTGTATTGCCGGAGTAATTAATATATGAATTATAATGAGATACTTCTTAACAATTTAAGATTATGTAATCGTTTCAGTTTTGTTATACGTGATTTTAATAATATATCTTCAATGGAAAAAGATATTTTAGATATGTTTTCTCATTTTTTAATACTGGATAGAGAATGTTCGTCTTGGCCGGGTACAAGGTTATATAAAAAAACCGCTCATGTTTTTTTATATAAATATACTCAAACAGCCTATGAAATATTAGAATCGTTAGGGGGTGATTTAACAGATTGGATACATCCATATCGTCCGGAAGATTTATGTTTTTATCACAATGAACAACCTATTTTTGTATCAATTACCCATGAGTGTGATTTTTATTATGTAGAATGAATATTTATATTTTTATAGTGGGTAATGTCATAAAAAGAGAAGTAACCTCAGGCTTAAGTTTATGAAATTGTATTGCTGAAAAATTTATTGAATATTACAACGGAGCGTCGGGCGGGATTTATAATACGGTAAACTTTAATGTCTATCATTATGGCGGAAATAACCCGATTAAATATGTAGATCCTACGGGAATGTATATACAGAAGATGAAATTGAAAATTTTAAAAAAAGCTCTGCTAAAAAACAGCTTGAGTTCTTAAAAAACGAATATGATAGTGTGAAAGTATCTCCTTCAAATCGATTGAGAGGGTAAAAATCCAAAGAAATGAGAACGTTGAAGGATTCAATGAAGCTTGACAGATTATTTAAGGCTGATGAGACTTTTATGAAAAAACATTACGTGATTTTTTAAATCTTAAAGAAGGCTGAACGATGAATTATAGTCTTGAGGAGTTAAGAGCGAAGGTCAGTGGATGGTCAGAAATGCCTAGTATCGCATCTCAATATCATCAAACTAATGCATAAAAGCCAGATTTAAATGCAAAATTTATTCATCAAGATGGGCGGGAAGTGGTTATAAATTCAAAAGGAATGGTCGTATTGGATTATCCTTACAAAGGAACATTTAATTATGTAAACGGATCAATAATTAATCCGCTTACATGGTGGGGCACTCATTATACGATATAAAACCATACGAAAAATTGATAACGCATAATGTTCTTATTACTAGTAACAAATCTTATTGGTTTGGTTATAATACTAGCCGTTGTATAAAGAATAAATGAGGATAGCATGAAAATAAAAATAATTATTGGTATATTTCTATTGGTTGCGTTATGTGTTATAGGCATTTATAGTTTTATAAATGGCGGTCTGTTTGCAGATATCTTATATCCTAAAACGAGTTTTGGTTTTTATTGCTTGGATGCAAAACCTCCATCGGCGGTTGACCAAAGATTAGCGTTTGGCGATAAATATCCTCAGGCCTTTAATTTATATTTTAGCCCGCCAGGAAATATTCTTACTTTGCGGGTGCTCAAAACAGCTATCCAATTTGACTTATTTGTAAAAAAACCATATACAATATTGAAAATAAATGAAATGAGAGTTTTGTTCAATGATGGAAAGACTATTAAGACTTTATGCAAGAATAAAGTATACACTTTTAAAGATTCATATTATGAGACCCTTAATGGATGGTATTTTTTACGAGAGTTTGCTGATCCTTTAGCCACTATAAAATTAGGTAATGTATTTATGGATAAAAAAGCGGGTGATGAATTTAATTGTGTAATTGAAATTCAATACTCCCTTGATAATGAACCTGTGCAAATACAAAAACTGAATTATCGTGTGGTTGCTGTAAAAGGTAAATTTAAAGATATATATTTGCCATAATGGTGTAATAGATATAATTATTTGAAGGAATTATGATTTTTTTTTTATTATTGTAAATATTTTAACTATCTCCTCTTTCGGACAGCGATTGAAGTGTTACATGCAGTGAGGCAAAGCCGAACTTCCAGCCAAATCCTTTTTGCGGTGTGTTTAAACAAAAAGCAAGCTCTGACCGGAGGGAAGAGCCTTGCCCGTGAAAACAAATGCGGCAAACCGATTGGGATCGTAAAGTCCGCCGCTCAAAGTTGCTTACGCAAAAAGCTATCACTATCTGAAATTACCACAGACAGGACTTTTGAAAATAGGCGAGGTAAGTACAAGGAGATAGGCAAAAAACTACCGCAGGCGTATCAGGCATACGTCGAGGAAACTTTTTTGCCGTGCGATGCAGGAGATGCCCGCATATTTGTGAACGTGTAGCTTGACACAGAAACGGGTTTGTATTATTATGGTGCAAGATACCTAGACCCGAAGTATTCAAGGTGGCTGAGCGGAGATCCGGCGGTGGGTGAGTATATGGCTATTGCAGGTGAAGATAACTCTAAATTACCTGCCGGAGGAATATTTAATTTAATGTCTTTTAGTTTATTTAATTATGCAAAAGCTGGAGGTGGAATATCAGGTTCTGTTGCTAGAAGTTTTGAGAGTAGAACAGGGAGACACGCTGATCGTGTTGATTTTGTAATTGCTGGTAGTATTAATCTTATTCCGTAATCGAGAATATGAAAAATGAAAGATGAAATAGTAAAAATAATTAATGAATTTACACTAGGAAAACAAGAATATTTTCTTACAATACAATATTTAGATAATATTTGTATGATAGAGTCATATATAAAAAAAATTTCACTAACGCTGAGTGATGATGATTATTGGACTGAACCATATTTATATGGTGATTATCGGATTATTGAAGATAATGGAACTTTAGCTTGGAATGTCCAATTTAATTCAGCAGTTATAGGAGAGAGAAATTTAAGCGATCTTTTGAAAGTAATGAATATCATTTTTTCAGGAAAAAAAATTATGGAACTGGAAAATATTCTAAGACCTATGCATCCTGATGGAAATTATTTATTAAAGGGGACGCTGCAATAACGGATTACATAACTGGCACCGGTAAAGTCGAGGGCGGAATTGATGCGAAAGTAACAGCGAACGAATTCGCATTGGCGAAAATGAAAAACTAACAGCTTATAGCTTTACTCAAAATAACTGTTCTCAAGATGTTGCTAGAATAGCATTTGCAGGTGAACTTGGTGCAAGTTTTCCCCTAATTCCAAAACTTTTAGTTCTTATGGATAAAGATACATATCGTAAATATTTAGAAATGCAAATAATTTTAAATAAAACTTGTTACTGATGGGTAGATAAATGAAAAAAAACTGTATTATTTTTGTTTTTGTTGTGATAGTGGTCATGGCATTTGTTTTATTTTCAAATTACAAGACATTGAAAAATAGAAATACTTGGAATAAAAATATATTTACTCAATGTAATAAAATGCCTGAAGAAAAAATTTTATGTGTTAGTAATGATTCTGCAGTACATCTATTTGACAATAATAAATCGCATGCATATATTTCAAATAATATTTTAGATATCTTAAAAGATGCTCCTGTTAAATTTTTTGGTTACCATAAAGCTTTTGAAATTCTTTATCCAATTGTTTTTGATAATTTTATATTTTTATTTAAAAATACTTATTTGGATCCTGGAATAATAATTTTTCATAATGCTCAAACATATGAAAAATTATATATAGGGCGGTATAGCTTACATTGTGTAACTTTTCCTGAGATTGAAAATGATAAAGCTATTTTTTTTATTATTCGGAGTGAATCTATGGACTTTGAAAAAGAAATATATTTTTTAGAGAAAATAACTTTTGACGGAGCCGTTATTGAAAATAAGATAATTTCACAAATTGAAGTTCCTGATAATGTTTCATTTTCACGGCGATATTCCGAAGTTTCATTTTTTACGGTTAAAAACAATATGGTGAGTTTCATAGGTCTTGAAAAAAATAAAGGCTCATACATTTTTAATTTTTCGATGAACGGTAAACTTTTAGAGAAAGGGACACCAGCGGAGATATTTATTCCCAATAATTACGATAACTCTACATATTATGTAGCTAATAATACATCAGCAATAATTACGGAAAGAGCACCGTATAGTGATAACAATTCATTGTACAAGGATGGAAATAAACTTTTTGATATACCGTATCCAATAAATCAAGGTTATTTTTATAGTTCGGATTCAATCTATTTATTATTTTATGATAGAACTGAATCTCAAAGATTTGATTTCATAAATGGTTTATCGGATCGTCCTTTTCTTTATTCATATTTTTATGATACTCAATCAAATAATTTTGTCCCTATGTATTTTAAATATCCCTGGAAAGATGCTTTTTTTACATACAGCTTTATAACAGATGATTATGTGAATATCATTCCATTTTGTAAATAACGTAGCAGATATGTTTGATTTGAAAGCGCATATATTAAGTTTTGAGATCGGGTTAATAGCGATTCATGTACAGCAATCTTTCCCAGCGTTGTACCACTCTCTTGTATAATCTACTCTGAATGACAAAGGATGAAAAAATACTTGCTTAAAAACGAAATAAAATATGAATAAAAAAGTATAGTGAAAAAACCGTAACCTACCGCTACGGCGATGACGGCGAGCGGGCATTAAAAT
>CALAEM010000079.1 GCA_937890985.1 uncultured Treponema sp.
TGCGGTTCTGTTATTTTTATTTCTCCAGTTTGCAATTCGTCAGGATAAACCGCCCTGAAAGTCGTTCGGCAATTGAAATGATACGGCGGAAAACCGACGGTACTCCAAAAAGCGTCGTCGGACTTTATAGCCTGTCTTCCTACTTCGTTCATTAGGTTTGTGCATATATCGCTCATCCTGCTATCTTCCATAAACAAAAGCTCCCAAGCGGGCGGCGTGTTGTTTTTGTACTGCATAAGACGACCCGCGTTATACGCCGATTGAATGTTGGTGCGGTACACGGTTTCAAAATACCTATCAAAATAATCTTTGCCGTCTGCGTCGGCGATGTCTTTGAATTTTTCCCAAGCCTTATAAAAAGGCTCTCCTCTTTCGAGGTTATCAAGCAAGGCTTGTTTTACTTTTTCGATTGCGTCCGCTTCGCTTAATGCTCCAACAGTAAAAGCCCTAAACCGTAACTTTTTTTCAAGTTCGTTCCATTCGGTTTTAGTCATTGGGATTTTACTTTTTAGAAAATCAATCGCCTCTTCAAAAGGCGTGTTAAAATCATCACCATTAAAAAAGCTGTCATCTGAAAAGTTGAGTTGTTTGTCGTTTTGCTTTTTGGGTTTTGCTTTGCTAGTCTCTTCGACATTTTCGATTGTGTGGTCATAGCCTAAAAGTAAACCGATTAAAAACATTTTGGACGTTTCATTTTCAAGCGATTTTGAAAAGTTTTCAATGTTGGCTTTTTCTATTTCGCTTTTTGTCGGCGGGCGGTTTTCTTTTAACGCATTTGCAAAAATAAGCGAAAAGTTTTCGTTAAAACTTTTTTGTATCAGCTTTATGAATTTGTCTTTTGCAATTTCAGAAAACCGCTCAAGCTCGTTATACTTTTCTTTTTCGGCTTTTAGAAAATCATGCTCCGTTTTTTTTTACTGTCCGAAAAATTAAAAGGCGTTTGCGGTTGCTGATTTTCAACGATAAATAAATCATTGTCATCTTCGGGACGCGGTAATCCGTATCGTGTATATAACGCCTCTTTTGAAAGTGGTACTTTGTTTTGTACCGCCTGCATAACCTCTTGAAACGTTGCATAATTTTTTATATCAAAATAGCCTTTGGGACTAGGGACATTTTCTCCGAAGTTTAACGCTACCATCCAGTCAATCAACGTTTGCAATGTGCCTTGCAATGCTTTTGTTCAAAAGTTTTTGGCGTAGCCCAAAACTGGCTGCCTAAAATGCATTGGCAAATGATGGACAAATTAAAATCCGCTTGGCGGATTTTAATTTGTCCTGTGGATAAGCATT
>CALAEM010000080.1 GCA_937890985.1 uncultured Treponema sp.
GTCGGCAGCGTCAAGATGTGTATAAGAGACAGCTAATAGATATCTTTGTTAACTAAAATTTCTGTGTAAGGAGGCGTTTATATGGCATTAAAAATTGGTTTTATCATATTATTTATACTTATAGGCGGAACTGCTTATTAATTTATTTTGGAATACAATAGAATCATATTGTATTATCGCTATTGAGTCAATCCTTTGAGTATATATTTTATTATCTTGAAGGATTGACTTTTGTATGAGATTAAAAATGAAAATTTTATTAAAAAAAGAATTGTATGAATTTTTGGTTAATCATAGACTTTGGACGGCTTTAATTATTTTTTCTTTAGTACCTTATTTACCGCAAATACAAAAACTGAAATTTTACTCTTTTATTATGCTTTTTTTTATGCTTCTAATCACTATCCAATATATATATGATTCATATAAAAATGATTTACTATATAAAGGTTCAATTTTTTTGCATAATATCAGGGTTAATTTTTTTAAACCTTTTATTATAAAAGTTTTTTTTGCCTTTCTTATAAATGTTGTAATGCTTTTAATTAATATTCCAAATATTTACCGTTTATTAAATTTGATAGATACTATATGGTTTCCTATATATTTTATATATGCAAGTTCCGTTACTTATATTTGCTCAATATACGCAAAAGGTACGGAAACTACAGCAATTTCTTTTGCAATATTAATAATAATTTCAGTTTTGGTTTTAATTTTTTTAATTCCTTCCTTAACAATTAAAATATTAGTTGTTTTAAGTATTTCGTTTATTTCGATTTTAGTATGTATAATAATTTCACGATCTATGTATTACCGTACACAATTATAAAGGAGAGTTTATGGTTTTTGACATTAGTTTCGGGTATAAAAAAAAGGAATTGATTTTTGATAATTTTCATTTCGAAATTCCTGACGGTAAAATAACGGTTTTATGCGGGCATAACGGAGCCGGGAAAACGACTCTTTTAAAAATTATTTCGGGGATATTACCAAGCACGCTTAAAAATACGGGCGGCTGGTTTGTACCTGCCTCAGGCGGTCTAATTCAGCATTTTTCGCTTAATGAGCATATAAAGATTTTAGGCGGCGGAGAAAATGACTTATATAAAGAGGCTTTTGAGCTTTTCGGTGCAAAGGAATTTGAGAAAAAACGCATATCAAAATTATCTACAGGACAAACCATTATGGCATCCGTTTTAACGGCTTTTGCAAGCGGGAGAGAGTTTTTATTATTAGATGAGCCTTACGCCTCTCTTGACCCAATAAATGCGGAGAATTTAACAAATATTTTAAAGAAAAGAAACGGAACAACACTAATTACAAGCCATGATTTATTTTTAACAGCCGAAACAAGTCCTCATATTCAGTTTTTAAAAAACGGAAAAATTTCATGGATTAACGACAAGGCGGATATTGAAGTTGAGGAATTAAAAGAAAAATACAAGGAATTCTCATAATGAAAAGCATTTTTTTAATCTTATTAAAAAAAGAATTTATAGAATTTATGCAAAACAAAAAATTTTGGAGTTTTGTTGTTTTTGTAATTGCAGCAACGGTCGCTATTTTTTTTACAAAAAGAAACTTACCAGATCAAGTTTATTTAATATTAATTGTTATGCTCGTCAGCCAATATGTTTTTGATTCTTGTTATAACGATATTAAATCTGGAGGTGCTCTTTTCTTTTTAAATATAAAATGCAGTACTTTGCATATTATTGCTGCAAAAGCTGTTTATGCGGTTATAATCGGTTCTGGTTTATTTTTAACTGCTGAATTTTTTTTGTTAAAGGACTCAATTTATGCCGATTTAATATGGCTTATACCTCTATTTTGTTTTATAACAGGACTGACTTATAACTCTGCCGTCCTTACAAAAAAATCTGACCTACTTACCTCTCTTTTAACTTCTGCAATTACACTTGGAGTTTTGCAAATCTTGTCATTTAGCATTTCGTTATTTTTACGGTTTTTAATTTTATTCTTTTTTGCATGTGTAACTATATTTTTTGCTTCAAAATTATCAAAAACGATAAAATATCGGGCGGAAGTTTCATCACTAAAAAAATAAATAGATAAACCAATATTTTAAAGAAGCCCCTTTGACAATTTTCAAGTTGATGCCTATAATATAAATAATGGCTGAATCAACAAAAAAGAAAAACGACACTTATGAGGAAATACTCAAAAATGCAAAAGCGGAATTTTTGCAACACGGTTTTGAAAAAGCGTCGATGCGTTCCATTGCTGCAATGACAGGCATAACCGCCGGTGCCTTGTACAAACACTTCCCGTCTAAGGCGGCAATCTTTGAAGCTCTCGTGCAGCCGCTGATTTCACAAACCTTGAACATCGGCACCAACTTCTCAGAAATTGCAATAAAGTTATACGAAGCTAAAAATCCTCGTGCAATAAAAGAAGCCATACGAATATCTTTGCAAAATTTATGCACTCTGGTTTACACTAACTTCGATGATTTTAGGCTTTTATTTAATCGCTCGGCGGGAACAAAACACGAAAATATAAGTCACGAATTTGTAATGGCAGATGTTGTCGCCTGCAAAAAATTAATTGCGAACTTAAAAAAACGAGGGGCAAATATACGCACTTTAAACGAAGAGCAACTGCATTTAATTTACAGCACTGCATTAACACCTCTTTTTGAAATTATTACACATGAATATTCGTATAAAAAAGCTATATCGTTTATGGATATCTTGACCGATGTGATGTATTTTTGTTGGAATCAAATTATGCAGCCTGAAACTGAAAGCCACAAATAAAATACTTTATTACATCAGTAAAATTTAAGCATGATTTTTATAAAATACCAAATTATCAAAGTAGATAACGGCTCACTAGAAACGACAAATAATTAAATCTCTATTTATAATTATTTAACATAATTTCAAAAATATCTAAAAAATATTTTTTAATAAAAATCGATTTTGCCCCTTGACAAATTTTTAATGTGTAGATACAATCAGATTTAGTAAACAATGTTTACCAAATGTAAATATTACAAGGAGATTGTATCATGAGACTTGAAAGTTTGCATGTGTTTTTTAAGAAGATCGGCGAATTTCAATTAAGACACCGCTGGCTTTTACTCATACTATTGGCAGCCATAACGGTATTCGGTGCAATGGGTTTAAAAAAGTTTCGAGCCACATCAACAACCGAAGACGCTTTTGTAAACGTGAACGCTTATATGAAAGAGCATGAAGATAGGTTTAAAGAACTTTTCGGCAGCAATGACACAGTAGTTTTACTTATAGAAGCCGATGATGTTTTTAAGCCTGAAGTTTTAAAAATGATTAAGCAAATCGGAAATGAACTTTTGGAAAAAGTTCCGTACGCCGACTCAGTTACTTCAATTGCAGACCTCGATATAAGTGTAGGAACGGAAGAAGGGATTGAAGTAAAAAATCCTTTTGAAGACGGCATTCCTGAAAATACTGCTGAATTAAAAAAAGCAAAAGACTTCATCTTATCCAGGAAATCAATCGTAAACAAAATTGTTTCAAGCGATGCAAAAGAAACTTGGCTTATACTTTCACTTAAAGCAACACCGAGTGAAGAAGAGTGGAAAAAAATTTCGGATAAGGAGTTATTGTATACCATTGGAGAAAGTGCAATAGATATTGTAACGGCTCCCAAATATAAAAGCTCATCCTACACAATAAAACCTGCAGGTCTTCCATACACTGAAACGGAAGAAAAGATTGTAATAAATGCAGACATAAAAAAATGCGTTAGCCTTAGTTTTCTTTGCATGATAATTCTCCTCGTTATTTTCGCACATTCGTTCAGAGGTACGATTGTTCCTATCGTTGCTACCGCAGGAGCAATAGTTTCAGTTTTAGGTTTTATGGGTCATTTAAATATTGCAGGAAGTTCCGAAATGCTTTCCGTTCCAATCATTCTTGCAATGGCTCTTTCGGTGGGCTATTCAATTCATCTAGTGAATTCTTTTAGAAGTAGTTTTTATGCAATAGGCAAACGCAAAAAAGCAATTGTCGATTCAATAGAAAATACTGGCTGGCCTTTATTTTTTACAGTTGTTACAACAGTTGCATCCGTCTTGTCGTTTTTAACGATTGACCTTGAGCCGATGCATTGGGTAGGACTTGCAAGTGCTGCTATGGTTTTTGCAGTTTATATTTATGTCAGCATTTTAATTCCTATTTTGATGAGTTTTGGAAAGGATTGTCCGCCCGAACAAAACAAAAGTGCGATGAGATATAAAAAGCTGGATGAATTTTTTGAAAGGTTCGGCAAGTCAGTACTAAAAAAACGAAAGCCGATTTTAGTTGCTTTTGCACTTGTAACAGTCCTTTGTCTTCCGGGAATTTTTATGATAAACGTAAACATGGATAGTTTTAATTTTATGGGTACTAGAATTCCTTATGTAAAACGTCTTTATGAAATTACGCATTCGCAGTTGGGTGCATATTTTAATTACAATGTAATGCTAACCTTCAAAGAAGAAAATGCAGTTAAAAAACCTGAAAACTTAAAAAAGCTTGAAGAATTAAGCCACGTCATTTCAGGCTTTAAACTGACAAAGCTAAATAACGGAGTGCCGAAAATCTTTTCGATTTTGGATGTTGTAAAAGAGATGAATCAAACAATGCATGCAGATGATCCAGCGTTTTATACTATACCTGAAGATGAATCTCTTCTCGCACAACTTTTGTTTTTGTACGAAATATCTGGCGGTGAAACTTCACGTTGGGTTGACGATGAATTTAGGACTCTGCGAATGTCAGTTGATGTTGCCGCATTTGACGGGAATGAACTTGCAGACAACTTGAAAACTGTCTATAAAAAATGTGCGGAACTTTTTCCAGATGCGGACACTTTTTTAACTGGTGCTGCAGCTCACGCCGCAGAGATGAATAACAAAATAGTGTATGGCGAACTATATTCATTTTTTACTTCCCTCATCGTGATAGGAATTTTAATGATGATTGTATTTGGAAGCATTAAAATGGGACTCATTGGTCTTATACCTAACATTATGCCAATTATTACAACGGGTGCAATTATGGGTTACTTCCATGTTCCTCTTGACATGGTAACAATGGCACTTATGCCGATGATTCTCGGTATCGCGGTAGATGATACAATACATTTTACAAACCATACAAAATACCTATTTGAAAAAAACGGCTCTTACGATAAAGCAATTACCGATTCTTTTTATTCTATCGGGAAAACTTTAGGGATGACAACTATAATTTTGTCAGCTACATTTTTAATGTATCTCACAAGTCAAATAGATGCTTTTGTGCGTTTAGGTATTTTAGCGTCAGTCGGTTTATTTTCGGCCCTTGTTGCAGACTATCTGATGACGCCAGTTTTAATTTATGTAAGTAAACCTTTCGGAAAAGAAAAAAAATCTATCCGAAAGGATATATAGAAAATTAAAAATATTATTTAGTTAGATGGAGAAAAAAATGAAAAAGATTATTGGGATTTTAGTTTTTGCTGTATGTGCATTTGGAGTTGCCTTTGCACAAGAATTGACTGGAAGAGAAATTATGCAAAAAGCAAGTAACAGAGAAAAAGCTGTAACTGATTCTTTTAAGATGCGAATGACACTAATAAACTCAAGCGGCAAAAAACGCGTTCGGGAAGTTTCAGCATATTCAAAAGATTATGGAGATGAAGAAAAAGTAGTGATGGTGTTTTCACTCCCTGCGGATATAAAAGGTACAGGCTATCTTGCATACTCGTATGATGACATTTCAAAAAGCGATGACAGATGGCTTTATATTCCTGCATTAAAAAAAGCTAAACGAGTAAGTGGCTCGTCAAGTCAAGACGACTTTATGGGAACGGATTTTACATATGATGATATGAGCGGTCGCAAGGTTGACGATTATAAACACACTCTTTTGGGTGAAGAAAAAATAAACTCAAAAGATTGCTGGAAAATCGAATCAGTTCCTGTAAAAAAATCTATGTATTCTAAATATGTTTCATGGATAGATAAAGAATCTCTTTTAAGCTTGAAAGCTGAATTTTATGATGAGCAAGGTTCTATTTTAAAAGTGCTCACCGTTAGCGGTATCGAAAAAAAAGAAGGCTTTTGGACTGCAAGCAAAATGGAAATGAACAACCTTCAAAAAAAGCATAAAACTTTAATTGAAGTTTTAAAACATGAATTTAACAAAGAGATACCTGATTCTTATTTTAGAGTAAATTCGCTTGAGGAAGGGAAGATTAGGTAATACTTTCACAAAAGGCTTCTTTAAAAAAGGATGTGTTAATATGGATATAATCAGGGCAATATTGGACGGTATAGCGATGGCGGCCATATTTAACGGTTCGGCGGCGACTCTTGTAATAGCTAACCCAAGATATTTAATGGATTCATATCCTAAGGGGATTCAAAAAGCTGCGCCTGAACCGATGAGTAAAAAAGAAAAACGGGTAAATAAAATATTTACGGTTATAGTAATGGGAGCGTGCTGGCTTTATGGAGTAAGCAGTACATTATATGGCGGAATTCATACATTTAGGCTACTATTTTGTACCGCATATATTCATTGGATTATCGTGAATTTCGGAGATTTTTTCTTGTTGGATTGTCTTTTATTCCAAAAGTGGACTAAGCTGATTGTCATTCCGGGAACAGAAGATAACCCAATCTATCAAACAAAAAATTGGATGAAGGTTATAGGAATACCGGAGCATTTTTTGTTGTGGCCGTTTATAATAGTGCCGTTTTTTTCTCTGGTTCAAACAGGCATTGTAATGCTAATACAATTTCTGTTTTCCTTATAAAGCTTAAATAAAAGTATACAGCAGAAAACGATTTCTTACGGTAAGCTGTATCGAAAAAACTTTTTTCAGGATTTGATAATCCTTACAAAAAGTTTTTATAGGAGTAATTAAGATATGAAAACAATACGAAAATACAGACAAGCGTTCTTGTTAGGTACTATATTCTGTATGTTATTTTTTGCATTAAGATTTCCGTGCGGTGCACAGGAAGCAGGTGGAACATTATCCGAATATCAAGCGGCCGATGATTCAGATGATGAAGAATTTACTGACGGTTCGGAAGAAGAACCAGAAGAACTCACCGAAGATAAAAGCGGGATGGAATTTCATTTCGGCGGAAAACTTGAATCAGCTCACGGGCTTAGATGGAACAAAGGTGTCGAGTACAGTTTGTCCCGTTCGCTTGCTCAAATAAATTGTGAAGTTATTGCAGGTTCAGCCTATGCATTTCTTTCAGCTTCTGCGGAATACAATTACCGCAATCCCGCAAGCACAGGTTTTAAACTTAACGAAGCCTACTTCCGTTATTCCAGTGATATTTGGGATTTAAGTTTCGGAAGGCAACTCATCAACTGGGGGCAGGCAGATGGCTTTTCACTTACCGATGTGCTGAGTGCAAAAGATGCTTCAACATTTTTAGCTCTTTCTGCCTCTGATATAAAACTTGCAACTGACAGCATTCGCTTGAGATTTTTTCACAATGTTTTTACGTTTGAGGCAGTCGCCGTTCCTTTTTTCACAGCGAACAAACTGCCGCGTTTCGGTTTTGAAGACGGTGCAAAGAATGACCTATACTATATTGATACGCCTGACACTTACGATACAAAGACTGTACTTGGCTCAATTCAAATTAATTACACAAAGACCGAAAGTGTAAAGCCCAAGATGTTTATCGACACGGAAGCTGCCGCACGCTTTTCATTTTTTTTACCAGGTATAGATTTTTCGGTTTCAGGTTTTTACGGCTGGGATAAAAATCCTCGCTTTACAAAAAGCGGTTATGTAAAATTGAATGCATCACATCTACCGGAAAGTGTTTTCATTACGCTAAACAAAGAATATTATCGCATAGGAATGGCAGGCTTCGATGCTGCGATTCCGGCAGGAGACGTAACTATAAGATTTGAAAGTGCATGGATTGGCGGAAGATATTTTGAACCGAAAAACCAAACACCCATTTCAGGATTGCCGACTACAGATATGATACCGCTTGCATTTGATCCAGCTGTGCGAAAACACCAATTGTTATTACTTGCAGGTATTGACTGGATAAAAAATTCTTGGACGCTTAGTGCTCAGTATTTTGAAGACCTTATTTTGAATCATAAGGATGATATAGAAAGGCCGATTCACAAAGGCTTTATCAGCCTCAATGTAAGCAAATCATTTTTGCGCGACACGCTTAAACTTTCTGCAACTGGAGCAATTGATATAAATCATGGCAGCACATCAAGCTCTTATTCGATTGACTATGCACTCACTGACAACATGCATGTAATTTTCGGTGGCGACTTTTATACAAAAGGCTTTAACGGCAAAGGCGACTTTGCACAATTAAACAAAATAAGTTCGATATGGATAAAGGGACGATTTATCTGGTGATACAAATGTGTAACACGAAATATTAAATCAATGATGATTGGATAGCACTTAAAATAATGGTGTAAGCTTCAGAGTATTTTTGCAAATAAGATTTTTTCAAATGTGCGATGTAGTTATTTCGTTGCATAATTTTGCATAATTTGGTATATTAATAAACTGGTGCAGATAGAATATATAAAATTGCATTCGTGGAGTTTAATATAAATAAAAAAGAAATGAAAAACTTAAATCTGAAGCAATTTGAAAAAAAAGAAAAAAAAGATTACTTCGATTTTTTTGCACGTACATTTTCGACCAACTACGCAATTGATGTCAGAGTTGATTCAGTCAGTGAGTTATACAGCAAATACGATCCGAGTCCTTTGCCTCGCAGATATTTGAATGATGATGTGGAAGCGTACATCCTCGGCAAATTCAGCATGCGGCTCACAATGCAAAAATAACTTTGAATTTTTATCTGGTACATCCAAAAGAAAACGAAGATGCTCAAATAGCAGAAAGTTGCATAAATCATTTTAAGGATAGAGCCTTTGAACAGTATATGCTCAACAAAAGGCGTGTGCGAATTTGGATTGGCAGTTTATTTTTTGGGCTTCTCTTTTTATCGATTTGTCTTGCCATCGCACACTTCCTTCGCCAAACGTATGATGTTCCACTGTTTGCAATATTGAGCGAAGGTTTTGGCATTATCGGTTGGGTTGCACTTTGGGAACCAGCGAGCTACTTGCTATACGGCAAGCGGCAAGACAACCTTACGCTTTGGAACTATATGCGTCTCTGTCATGCAAAAATAAACATCACGGGATAGCTGCCACGAAGATGATACTCAACAGTTTTTGCATGCTTTGATAATTTGCATTTTACTGATAAAGCGGTTTTATAGTTCAACGACAATTTTACCATTGACATTTCCGCTGTCGCATGCAATATCGCGGAATGCAAAAGAGCTATTACAATATTTGTCTTTATGAAAAATGTAGCAACCCAATATTAGTGGCAAAGATAATTACGAATTATTTGGAGAAATTATGATACGAAATATACAGTTGACAGATGCGCTTGCCATCAGGGATATCAGTGAGTTTTCGCTCGGGTATAAAACAACCGAAGCGGTAACCGAACTGCAAATTACAAAACTAATTTCCGATAAGAGTCATTTTATACGAGTGTACGAAGATGAGCAAACGCATAAGGTGATAGGCTTTATTCATGCCGAAGCGTATGAGCTTTTGTACGCCGAAACAGGATTTAACATTTTGGGATTGGCAGTTTTATCTGAATATCAGCATAAGGGTATCGGCAAACAATTACTTCAAGTTTTGGAAGCTGAAGCTGCTGTGCGACACTACCGTTTTATTCGCCTTAACTCTGGCGAACACCGTACAGAAGCACATGCATTTTACGAACACTGCGGTTACTCATGCACAAAACTGCAAAAGCGTTTTATAAAAGAATTGTAAAGTACGGTTGATTTACTTGTATAAGATTGACTCGATTGCATGTATAATTTTTATTTTACTGGTAAACACTTTTATATTTCCACGACGATTTTCCCGTTTACATTACCGCTGTCGCATGCTGCACAGACTTGGGCAATATCGCGGAACGCAAAGCGTGCATAAATGAGCTGTTGTAAATGATGCATCGAGTGCCCCAAAGTAGATTGAGAAGGCTGCACCTCCATCCGTGGCGGTGATTTAGACAAAAAAGTACCGCAGGCGTATCGGGCATACGTCGAGGAAACTTTTTTGTCGTGAGATGCAGGAGATGCCCGCATATTTGTGAACGTGGAGCTTGACACAGAAACGGGTTTGTATTATTATG